>NZ_RAWN01000289.1:0-8883 GCF_003668895.1 Corallococcus sp. AB045 | reverse complement strand
GTCTCCTGGCCCCCACCGCCGCCCTCGCGGCCAAGGACCCGCGCTGCGCCGGCAAGCCCGCCGCCCGCGCCGCCCGCTTCTCCGGCACCGCCCTGAAGGGCGCCTCCGCCGCGGAGCGTTACGCCGCCTACGTCCAGGCGTGTGCACTGGATGACGTGGTGGCCCTCACGCAGACGCTCGTCCGCTTCAAGACGGTGAGCAGCGAAGCCCCCGCCGCGAAGAACCCGGAGGTGGCCGCCATGGGCCGCGCCCTGGAGGCGTGGGCGAAGCAGCACGGCTTCGGCTTCCGCACCGTGGGAGAGAACGACGTCTTCGAGCTGTCCTGGGGCGAGGGCGAGCCGCTGCTGGGGCTCGTGTTCCACGGCGACGTCGTCCCCGCGCCCGCCCATGAGTGGAAGCGCGCGCCCTTCAAGCCCGTGGTGGAGAAGGGCCGCCTGTACGGCCGCGGCGTGGAGGACGACAAGGGGCCCATCGCCTCCGGGCTCGTCGCGCTGGCCATGGCCAAGGACCTGGGCCTCAAGCCCCAGGGCAAGGTGCTGATCATCATCGGCAACGGCGAGGAGAGCGACTGGTCCGGCATGAAGAACTACGCGGACACGCAGCCCAAGCCCACGCACGTCATCTCCGTGGACTCCGGCTACCCGGTGATGGCCGCGCAGTCCGGCTTCGTCGCGTGGACGCTGGAGGCGCTCGTGGGCGCGGCCCTCGCCACGCCGAAGGAGGGCACCGTCGCGCGCGCCGTGGACGTGAGCGCGGGCGAGTTCCTCACCCAGGTGCCCGGCACCGCCACGCTGAAGCTCGCGCCTGTGAAGGGCCAGACGCCGGAGACGGTGCTCGCCGCCGTGAAGGCCGCCATCGCCCAGGAGTCCTCCGCACGCAAGGACCTGAAGGCCGACGCGAAGCGCGAGGGCAATACGGTGGTGCTCACCACCCACGGCGTGGCGGTGCACTCGTCCGTCGCGGACGAGGGCCACAACGCGCTCTGGGACGTGTCCGCCGTGGCCTCGCGGCTGTCATTGGAAGACAACGGCATCGCGGCGCTGCTGCGCGTGGTGGCGAAGCGCTTCGACGGCGACCACCACGGCGAGAGGCTGGGCCTGAAGTACCAGGACGCGCTGATGGGCCCGCTGCTCGTGGCGCCCACCGTGCTGCGCGTGAAGGACGGCACCGTGTCCCTGGGCGTCAACATGCGCCGGCCGCAGGGCCAGGACGCGGCGGCCTTCAACGCGTCGCTGGACGCCGCCACGAAGCGCGTGGGCGAGGACTCCGGGGGCCAGGTGAAGGAGGGCGCCGGCCGCTACCTGGGCGACCCGCACGTGGCGGACACGTCCGGCCCGCTGGTGAAGACGCTGATGGACATCTACCAGCGGCAGCGCAAGGCGCCGGACGCGGTGCCGGGTTCCATCCGCGGCGGCACCTACGCGCGGCTCTTTCCTCGCGCCGTGGACTTCGGGCCCGCGTTCCCCAACGAGCCCTACACCGGCCACGCCCCGGATGAATCCATCGCGCTGGAGACGCTGGACCTGGGCACGCGCATGCTCGCGGAGGCCGTGCACACGCTCGCCATCGCGCCCGCGTCCGAGGTGAAGGCCGCGCCGTGACGGCGGCTCACGGCGTCAGGTAGCCCAGGGGCGGGGGGATGCGGGGCCAGCGCACGGTGAAGGCCGTGCCGTCCCCGGCGGCGGTCTCCACTCGGACGCTGCCCCGGTGCACCTGGACGATCTCACTCACGATGTAGAGCCCCAGCCCCAGGCTGCGGTGCTTGTTGCCCGCCTTCGGAACGCTCGACTGCTTGAACGGGTCGAACAGGTGCGGCAGCAGCTCCGGCGGGATGGGGTCCCCCTCGTTGCACACGCGCATCACCACGTCCTTGGCCTCGCTGGTGAGCGTGGTGACGACGGGCGTGTCGCTCTTCGCGTGTTGCAGCGCGTTCACCACCAGATTGCCCAGCACCTGCGTCACCCGGTCCGGGTCCCAGTCCCCCCACAGGTCATCCCCGTGCACCTCCAGCACGAGGGGCCGCTCCGGGTAGACCACCTGGAGCTCCTCCAGCATGCCCTGGCACAGCTCCTCCATGTTCACGTGCTGGCGCGTCACCGGGATGCCTCCGCCCAGGCGGCTGCGCGCGAAGTCGAGGATGTCGTTGATCATCCGCGTCATCCGCGCCGTGGCCTTGCGGATGCGGTCCACGGAGCGGCGCGCCGTCGTGTCCAGCGCCGGGACCTTCCCCAGCATGAACGCCGACGCGTTCACCGCGTGCAGCGGGTTGCGCAGGTCGTGGCCCAGGACCGCGATGAGCTCCTCGCGGAAGTCGATGGCCTGCTGGAGCGCGGTCTCCGCGCGCTTGTGGTCGGTGATGTCCACCACCGTGGAGCCCACGCCGAGCAGCACGCCGTCCGAGGTGCGCACCGGGAAGTAGTCCGCGCGCCAGATTCCCGCGCGGCCCCGCACTGGATCCGGCCCTTCGAGGAGCACGTCCTGCACGGGCCGCCCGGTGTCCAGCACCTGCCGCAGCGCGCGCTCGATGGGGGCCACGGCGCCGATGCGGACCATCTCGTGCAGCGTGCGGCCCCGGTGGTCCTCCACGGGCTTGTTGTTGAGCCGCGCCAGCGTGCCGTTGATGCGCAGGTAGCGCAGTTCCGGATCCAGGAACGCGATGCCCACGGGCGCCGCCTCCAGCAGCGAGTCCAGCAGCGCCAGCGACCGCTCGGCCTCCTGGCGTGCCTCGTGCTCGCGCGCGTGCAGCTCCGTCTGGGCGATGTGCGCGGACGACCGCTCCGCGACGGCGTGGAAGAGCAGCACGTCCGCGTCGGAGAAGGCGAAGGCCGTGCGCGAGCCCATGTACGCCATGCCCAACAGCCGCTCGCCGTCCATGAGCGGCAGGCCGTACAGCGCGCGCAGCCCCGCGCGGCGCAGCGGCCCGAAGAGGACGCGCGGGTCCGTGGCGGCCGAGCGGACGAAGAAGGGCCGCCGCTCCAGCGCCGCCAGCCCGCTCACGCCCTGGCCCACCGGCACGCGCAGGCCCTTCACCTCGTCCGTGCTCAGGCCCACCGAGGCGCGCACCACCAGCGCGTCGTCCTCCAGCAGCATCACCGCCGCCGTGTCCACGGTGAGCGCGGACTCCATCAGTCGGGTGAGCAGGCGCTCCAGGAGCGTCTCCATGTCCGGGTCGTCCAGCGTCGCCTCGGACATGCGGTCCAGCGTCTGGAGGATGCGCTGCTTCATGTCCCAGAAGAACGTCATCGTCCGGGTGACCACCCGGTCGAGCGTCTCCTCCAGCCGCGTGAGGTCCCCGGGCCGCAGCCGCTGCTCCCGCGCCTCCAGCCGGTGGAGGATGCAGCGGCGCAGGAGCGCGTACTCCTGGGCCACCTCGCCCAGGTTGAAGCCCGCGTCCAGCCGGGCCGCCGCGTGCGCCGCCTCCTGGCGTTCGTCCAGCGCCTCCGGCCCCAGCTCCATCGCGTCCGCCAGCGCGGTGAGCAGCTCCGGCATGTGGTCGATGAGCCAGGGAGGGCGGGCGGAGTCCGTCCGGCCCAGGTGCTCGAACACCGCCTGCTGCCAGTCCATCAGCAGCGCGTCGTGATTCGCGCGCAGGAACTCCGCCGCGGACGGGCGGGGGCCGCCGCGCGCATCCTCGTCCACGGAGTGTGAATCCGGCTCCTGCATCGCCCGTCTCCCCGGGCCCTCGCCCGGTTGCGCCGCCCCTCGCGGAAAGTCTGCGCATGGTGCTCCCGGCGCGCTTCGCCCCCGTGGCGGATGGGGGCTCGCCACGAGCCCTCGGCCGCCAGTTCCGGGCCGGGCCCCGGACGCACCGCCCGGCGCGCCGTTCACCTTCGTGCGCTCGGCTGGCCCTGGGGACGTTCGCGCCCCAGGGCATGCGCACGCTCGGGTAGGGTGGCCGTCAAAGCATGCGCACCCTCCTGCTCAACCGCTCCGCCGTGGCCCGCAACATCCAGGCGCTCCTGCTCCTGGACGACCTGCGCGAGGCCTTCCGTACCGACGTCCTGGCCCGCACGGTGGCCCCGCAGCGCGTGCGGGCGCCGCTGCACTCGGTGGGCACCGCGATGGTGCTCTTCCCCGGCTGCGTGCCCGGCATCCCCGCGTACACGGTGAAGGTGCACGCGAAGTTCCCGGCCCAGAAGCCCGCCATCCAGGGCGTGGTGCACCTGCACGACCTGGTGACGGGAGGGCTGCTCGCGGTGATGGACTCCGGCCACCTCACCGCCGTGCGCACCGGCGTGGTGGGCGCGCTGGCCGCGGACGTGCTGGCCCGGCCGGACGCCACGCGCGTGGCGGTGATTGGCGCCGGCAGACAGGGCGTGCTCCAGCTCAAGCAGCTGCGGCTGGTGCGCACGCTCAGCCAGGTGTGCGTCTACGACACGAACATCGCGCACGCGAACGCCTACGCGCAGCGCATGTACCAGGAGCTGAACCTGCCCGTGCGCGTGGAGACGTCCGTGGCGGACGCCGTAGCGGACGCGGACATCGTGGTGACGGCGACGTGGAGCCACCAGCCCTTCCTGCACGCGGGCATGGTGCGGCCGGGCACGCACATCACCGCGCTGGGAGCGGACGAGCCGGGCAAGGCGGAGCTGTCCCAGGACCTGCTCGAGCAATCGCTGTTCGTCTGCGACCACCGCGGCTTGAGCGTCTCCACCGGCGCGGCGGGCGCGGTGGGGCTCACGGAGGCCGCCATCCACGCGGAGCTGGGCGAGGTCCTCGCGGGCCTCAAGCCCGGGCGCACGTCCCAGGACCAGGTGACGGTGTTCGCCGGGGTGGGCCTGCCCTTCCAGGACCTGGCCGCCGCCTGGCACGTGTACCAGTCGGCGACCGGCGACGAGGACGTGCCCACGCTCGACTTCAACGAGTAGCGCGGGCCGTCCGTCCGGCCTTCTTCAGGCCTTGGACAGCGTCTTCGAGAGGCGCACGGCCTCCTCGTGCAGGTCGGTGTCCTCCGCCAGCGGCATGGCGAGCACCTTCTGCACCAGCTCCTTCGCCTTCTGCTCCTGGCCCAGGCGCGCCTGCGCGAGCGCCAGGTTGAGCAGCGGCTCCGGGCGGTCCGGGGCGCGGCGCACGGCCTCCTCCAGCACCGTCACCGCGCGCGGCAGGTGGGTGTTCGCCGGCTCCGCGGGGACACGCAGGAGCAGCTGGCCCAGGTTGTTCGCCGCGCGCCAGCCGTCCGGCGCCAGGCCCATGCCCTGCTCGTACGCGGCGATGGCCTTGTCGTACGCGGGCGGCTCCTGCGACTCGAAGCAGGTGGCCTCCGCCATCTTCAGCGACTCGCTGGCGACGCCCTGCGACGCCATGGTCTGGCACACGTAGCGGGCCTGCTCGACTTGACCGCGCGCCAGCATCAGCTGCGCCAGGTTCGCCTGGGCATCCGCGTCCTTCGGGCGCTGGGCCGCGAGCGCGGAGGCCGCCTCGTAGGACGTGCGCAGGTCGCGCAGCGCCATGGACAGCACCGTCACGGACGCGAGCAGGCGCGGCTGGTAGGGCACTGCCTGGAGGCCCTGCTCCAGCACCTTGCGCGCGTCCACCAGCTTGTCCTGGGCGGACAGCGCGTGCGACAGGCTCAGGTACGCGGGCACGAAGCGCGGCGCCAGCGTGAGGACCTCGCGCAGCGTGGCGAGGCCGGCGTCCGTCTGGCCGGCCTCCAGCTGCACCTGGCCCAGGCGGTAGCGGAACACCGGGTTCTGGGGCGCCAGCTTCGCGGCCTGGGACAGGGCCTCCAGCGCCTGGGGCGCCTTGTCCTGCTTGATCAGCATCATGCCCTTGCCGAAGTGAGCCTCGGCGCGGTTCGGCTCCACCGCGAGCACGCCCTGGTAGGCCTTGAGGGCGGCGTCCAGCTGGCCCTTCTGGGCGGCGATGTTCGCGCGCACGAGGCCGGTCTCCGCCGTGGCACCCTGGGCCTCCGCCTTGGCGAGCAGGCCCTCCGCCTGGGGCACCTTGTTCTCCACCAGGGCCAGCTTGGCCATCACCACCAGCGCGTCGCGGTGGTTGGGGTTCTTCGCGAGGAGCTTCTCGGCCTCGGCCTTGGCCTGGGTCACCTGACCCTGCGCGAGGAGGGTTTCCAGAGAGTTCATGATGGAAAGTGTCCCCCAGGGGGCGGGGGCTGTCGAGCAACGGGGAAAAAGGAAGGGCCTCGCCCGGATGGACGAGGCCCTGGGAAGAGCTTCAGGTGGGAGGCGGCCGGAGGCGGCCCGCCGCTACCACTTGGTCAGCACGTCCTTGATGCCCTCACCGACGTTCTTGATGCCCTCGCCGACGTTCTTGATGCCCTCGCCGACGTTCTGCACCGCGTTGCCCACGCCCTCGACGGCGGCCTTGGCGGCGTCGCCGACCTTGCCCACGTCGACGGAGAAGCCGAACTCCAGGCTGGCGCCGATGCCCAGCGCCGCGCCCACGTCGAAGTTGGCGGACAGCTTGCCGTCCTTCAGGCCGACGTTGGCCTCGAACTCCACGCCGATGCCGGCGAAGGCCTCCGCGCCGGCCGTGACGGTCGCGGGCCCAATCTCCTGGGTGACCTCCGCGCTGGCGCGGGCGCCGGCGAACGCCTCACCGTGAACGGAGGCGGCGGCCTGGCCGTGCAGCGGATCCAGCACCACCTGGCCCGTGGCGGTCGCCTCGGCGCCCACGTTGCCCTCCGCGCCCCACTCGGAGCGGCCCAGCGCCGTGTCCGCGTGGCCTTCCACGGAGCCGCGCACCAGGTCGGCGCGCACGTCCACGGAGCCCTCGGCGCCAATCTTGCCGTGCAGCGGGTCGATGGAGACGCTGCCCTGCGCGGCCACGTCCGCCGTCAGCACCTGGCCTTCCACCGTGTTGTGGAAGTTGCCGTTCACGTCACCGGAGGTGTGGGAGCCGGAGGCCGCGGTCCAGTTCTTGTTCCACTCACCCTGGGCCACCGTCTTGTCGAAGCGGCTGGTCTCCAGCTGCTTCTGGATGTCCGCCGTGGTGTTGGGGTTGGCCTTGTTGCTGGTGGTGACGCGGTTGCCCTTCGCGCCGCGGGTCAGGTCGAGGGTCGCCTCGCCCTGCGCCCGGTTCTCCGTGTGAGCCTGGACCTCACGGCGCGTCTGCATCCCGTTGGCCGGAGTGGGCTTCGCGGGGTTCCGGAACACGGGGCGGTAGCGGTTGGTCTCGATGGCCATGGAAGAGGGTGCTCCGGCGGGCGCAAAGCGCGGTGGGAAATCTTGTGACTTGAGAGAGTATCGAGCGCCCACCCGAGAAAGTTTCCGCTCCTCTTTTTTCTTTCTGATCCGCCCGAGCCCTCAGGGTTCGGATCTCCCGGGAGCCAGGATTCCCTCTGGATCGAACGCCAACTTCAGCCGCTTGCGCACCTCCGCGGAGTCGTCCCGCACGGGCGGTGCGGCGTCCTGCGCCTGGAGTCCGGCTCGGGTCAGGTGGTACCCGGCGTCCGCCAGTTCGCGGGTGAGGGCGCGGTAGCAGGCCTGGGCGCGGGCGTCCTCGCCGCGGACGTCCCGGTCATAGGCGAGCGCGGTGACCAGGTAGACGCAGCGCGGGGAGTGGGCGAGGAGCGCCAGGTTGGGTTCGAACCCGAAGAGGCGGGGGACGCGGTCGGCGATGTCCGTGGCGCGCTTCGCCTCCGGGCCGGTGAAGGGGACGGCGACGGAGCACCAGATGAAGCCGCAGCGGTCCCGGTCCGGGTGCGGGTCCTCCGGCTTGGGGGTGCGCTTGCGCCAGTAGGCCATGGCGAGGTTGGTTTCGGTGGGGACTCCCTGGAGCGTGCCTTCGCCAAACGGGGCCACCGGCCCGAAGGACAGGGGGCGGAAGGCGCCTTCCACGGCGCGCGCGAGCCGCTTCTCCAGCAGGGCGCCCAGCTCCGCGTCCGGGGCGATGAGGGTGCCGCTGATGGCCCAGCGGCCAAAGCCCTCGCGCAGCTTCTCGCGGGCCCAGTCCGGCAGCGGTGCCCGGCCCACGGAGGGGTAGGGGAATTGCTGGGTGATGCTGTACGCCTTGATGTCGTTCCAGAAGAAGAAGCTGCCCTTGAGCGTGCCGTCCAGGGCCAGGGCCTGGAGCCGGTCCACCATGTCCCAGAGCTGGGCGTCGTCGTTCACGGCGCAGAAGAAGTCGCGCAGCCAGGGCTGCTTGCGCGCCAGCCAGAACGTCATCCGCGTCACCACGCCCAGTGACGACTGGCTGAAGAGGCCGTCCAGCACCGGGCCCAGGCCCCAGCGGAAGACGGGGGCGGAGCGGGCGCCAGGGAAGCGCGCGTGGCCCGTCTCCACGCGCTCGCCCGTGGGGAGCACGGCCTCCAGCGCGCACACGTTCTGGAAGATGTCCGCGTTGGGGCCGGCCCCGTCGCCGCGCTCCAGCGCGTTGCCCACCATGCTCGCGTCCGGTGATCCGCCGATGGTGGTGATGAACGTGGAGGAGCCCTTGTCGCGCAGGTACTCGTAGGCCTGGCGGAACGTCACGCCGGGCTCCACGGTGAGGTACGCGAGCTGTTCGTCGTGCGCGAGGATGCGGTTCATGCGCCCCAGGTCCAGCAGCACGCTGCCGTCGCCGGGAGGCACGCGCGAACCGTAGCCCCAGTTGCGGCCGGCGCTCACCGGGTACACCGGCACGCGGTGCGCGGTCGCGATGCGCAGGCACGCCTGCACCTGCGCCGTGTCCGCCGGCCGCACGATGGCGGGGATGCGCTGGGTGGTGGCGAAGGTGGCCGTCTGGGCGGCCTCCAGCGCTTCCGGATCCAGGATGACGTGCGCTTCACCCACCGCTTCCCGCCACGCGGCCAGGGCCGCCTGCGGGTCACCGGGGTGAGGGGGGGCCTTCGCTTCGGTCTCGCTCACGGGGCCGCAGTATGCCCGCGCGGGCGTCCCCCCGCTGGCTCCCCGGGCGGCGAGCGGGCATACTGCGGCCCCGTGAGCG
>NZ_RAWN01000288.1:0-8899 GCF_003668895.1 Corallococcus sp. AB045 | reverse complement strand
GGGGCGTCGGGGCGCCGTCGCTGGTGGCGGAGGTGGAGAAGGCCCGGGGGCCCTACAAGCACACGGCGCTGGGCGAGGCCGTGGCGGTCGCCGCGCTCACGGATGACGTCCCGTGGATGGAGGCCTGCGCGGCGGAGGCGGTGGAGAACCGCGAGCGGCTGCGGGGCGCCTTGAAGGCGCTGGGGTTGGATCCGCTCCCTTCGGAAGGGAACTTCCTCCTCGTCCCCGTGCCAGAGGCGCGGTGGGTGGGCGAGGCGCTGCGGGAGCGCAACGTGAACGTGCGGGTGTTCGAAGGGCTCACGGGCGTGGGCGATGCGCTGCGCATCGGCTGCGGTCCCTGGCCGATGATGGCTTCGGCGCTGAAGGCCTTGAAGGAGGTGCTGTGATGCGGGTGACCCTGTTCGACTATGGCGCGGGCAACCTGCACTCGCTGATCAAGGCGCTGGCCACCACGCCCGGCGCGGAAGTGCGCGTGCAGGAGGATCCGCTGCGCGCGCTGGATACCGACGTCCTGGTGCTTCCCGGCGTCGGGGCGTTCGGCTCGGCGGCGGCGCGGCTCGCTCCGGGACGCGAGGCGATGCGCAAGGCGCTGGACGCCGGCCTGCCGTGCCTGGGCATCTGCCTGGGCATGCAGCTGCTCTTCGAGGAGAGCGACGAAGGGGCAGGGCAGGGACTCGGCTACTTCCCGGGCCGGGTGACACGGCTGGCCGCGCGGCACGTTCCGCAGATTGGCTGGAACGACGTGGAGGAGGACGGGGCGCTCCAGTCCGCGCGCTTGTCCACCGTGTACTACGCGCACAGCTTTGTCTGCCGCGCCGTGGAGTCGCGTGAAGTGGTGGGCTGGACCACCCACGAGGGCGACCGGTTCCCCGCCTCCGTGCGGCGCGGAAACGTGCTGGGCGTGCAGTTCCACCCGGAGAAGTCCTCCCACGCGGGCGTGCGCTTCGTGCAGGCGTTCCTCCAGGAGGTGTCCTCATGATCGCCATCCCGGCCATCGACCTGCGGGAAGGGGCGTGCGTGCAGCTCGTGGGGGGCTCCTACGAGGCGGAGCGCGTGCGCGTGAATGATCCGCTGGAGGCCTTGAAGCAGTGGCTCGCGCTGGGCTTCCGCACGTTCCACGTCGTGGACCTGGACGCGGCGCTGGGCAAGGGCTCCAACGCGGACGTGGTGGTCCGGCTGGTGTCGCATGCCCCGGGCCTCGCCTTCACGGTGGGCGGCGGTGTTCGTGACGCCTCGCGCGTGGAGGCGGTGCTCGCGGGCGGTGCGTCCTCGGTCGTCGTGGGGACCCGCGCCATCGAGGACCTGGCCTGGCTCACCGAGGTCGCGGAGCGCTTTCCCAGTCGTGTGGTGGTCGCCGCGGACGTGAAGGGCCGCGAGGTCGTGACGCGCGGCTGGACGTCCGGCAGCGCGCGCGACATCCGCGACGTGCTGGCCGCGCTGGAGCCCCTGCCGCTGGGCGGGATGCTCGTCACCGCGGTGCACAAGGAGGGGCAGCTGGGCGGCGTGGACCTGCCCTTGATGGAGGAGGTGGCCCGTTCGAGCCGGCACCGGCTCTACGCCTCCGGTGGGGTGACGACGTTGGAGGACCTGCGCTCGCTGGCGGCGGTGGGCGCATACGGAGCGGTGGTGGGCATGGCGCTGTACACGGGGCGGTTGGATGCGCGCGCGGTCGCGCGGGAGTTCACGCAATGAGCACGGTCACCACGGTCGTCCGCGAAACGAAGGAGACCCAGATCACAGTGGAGCTGGCGCGCGGAACCGGCGTGGCCCGGGTGGACACGGGCCTCAAGTTCTTTGATCACATGCTCGCCACGTTCGCGCGGTACGCGGGGCTGGACCTGACCCTGCGCGCTCGCGGAGACCTGCGCCACCACCTGATGGAGGACGTGGCCATCACCCTGGGCACCGCCGTCCAGCGCGTCATCCCCGCCACCGCCGCGCGCTACGGCGAGCGCACCCTGCCCATGGATGACGCCCTGGTGCAGGCGTGCCTGGACGCGGGCGGTCGCTTCTACTACCGGGGCCCGTTGAAGAACCGGCTGTACGAGCACTGGATGCGCTCCTTCTGCGAGCACTCGCGCATCACGCTCCACCTGCGCGTGCTTCGCGGCAAGGACAGCCACCACCTCACCGAGGCGGCCTTCAAGGCGCTAGGGCTCGCGCTGCGCGACGCGATGGTGGACTCCGGCGTCGTCTTCAGCATGAAGGGCAGTGTCTCCCTGGAGGTGAAGTGATGCTCCGCCGACGGATCATCGTCTGCCTGGATGTGAAGGGCGGCCGCGTGGTGAAGGGTGTCCAGTTCGAGGGCCTGCGCGACGTGGGCGACCCGGTGGAGCTGGCCCGGCGCTATGAGGAGGCCGGCGCGGATGAGGTGACCTTCCTGGACATCTCCGCGAGCGCCGAAGAGCGCCAGACGCTGTGGGACCTGGTCCAGCGCACCGCGGAGCGCCTCTTCATCCCGCTCACGGTGGGCGGAGGCGTGCGCACCGTGGACGACGTGGGCCGCGCGCTGAGGGCCGGTGCGGACAAGGTGAGCATCAACTCCGCGGCCGTGGCCACGCCGGAGCTCCTCACCGGCTGCGCGGAGCGCTTCGGTGCCCAGTGCGTGGTGGCCAGCATCGACGCGAAGCGCGAGGGAGACCGCTACCGCGTCTACACGCACGGCGGCCGGCGGCCCACCGACCTGGACGCCGTAGCCTGGGCGAAGGAGTGCGTCCGGCGCGGCGCGGGCGAGGTGCTGCTCACCAGCATCGACCGGGACGGGGCGCGCACGGGCTACGATCTGGACCTGACCCGCGCGGTGGCGGAAGCCGTGGACGTGCCCGTCATCGCCTCCGGAGGCGCGGGCCGCGCGGAGCACGTGCGCGATGCGCTGACTCTGGGCGCGGCGGACGCGGCGCTCGTCGCCGGCATCCTCCACGACGGCCTCACCACGGTGGGCGCCTTGAAGTCCCTGCTGAACGACAACGGCATCGCCATCCGGAGCACGACATGAACGCGGACCCGCGAGACTTGATGGAGGCCGCCGCCGACGTGGCGCGCAAGGCCGGTGACGTGGCGCTGGACTTCTTCCGGCGCGGCATCGCCGTCGACACCAAGAGCGACGGAACGCCCGTGACGGTGGCGGACCGCACCGCCGAGTGGACCGCTCGCGAATGGCTGGAGGCGCGCTTCCCCCAGGACGGCATCCTGGGCGAGGAGTTCGGCGAGTCCCGGCCGGGCGCGAAGCGCCGGTGGATATTGGATCCCATCGACGGCACGAAGACGTTCATCCGGGGCGTGCCGCTGTGGGGCACGCTGGTCGCGGTGGCGGAAGGGGAGAACATCCTCGCGGGCGCGGCCTACTTCCCGGCCGTGAACGAGCTGGTCGTCGCGTCCCCGGGCCTGGGCTGCTTCTGGAACGGCTCCGCGGCGCGCGTGTCGGAGCAGGACTCGCTGGCGCAGGCCGTGGTGCTCGTCACCGATGAGCGCTTCCTCCAGAACCCCACGAAGGGCGCGGCCTGGCAGGAGCTGTCCCGGCAGGCGTCCCTCTCCCGCACGTGGGGGGACTGCTACGGCTACCTCCTCGTCGCCACCGGCCGCGCGGAGGTCATGGTGGACGAGGGCCTGTCTCCCTGGGACGCGGCGGCCCTGCAGCCCATCATCGAGGAGGCGGGCGGCGTCTTCACCGACTGGAAGGGTGCTCGCACGGCGTTCGGCGGTGACGGCATCGCCACCAACGCGGCGCTGTCCAAGCGCGTGCGCGAGGTGCTGCGCACGGGAGTCCAGCCATGACGCTGGAGCTCTCCAAGCTGAACTTCGACAAGGGCCAGGGGTTGGTGACGGTGGTGACGCAGGACGCGAGCACCGGCGACGTGCTGATGGTGGCGCACGCCGACCGCGAGGCGCTGGAGCGCACGCTCGCCACGGGCGAGATGCACTACCGCTCGCGCACGCGCGGCCTCTGGCACAAGGGCGCCACCAGCGGGAACACCCAGAAGGTCGTCTCCCTCACCGTGGACTGTGACGGCGACGCGGTGCTCGCGCGCGTGCGCAAGGCCGGCCCCGCCTGCCACACCGGCGAGGAGACGTGCTTCGGCGAGGGCCGCTGGGACGCGCTCGCGCATCTGGACGCGACGCTCTCCGCACGCGCGTCCGGCCCCCAGCCCGAAGGCGCCAGGCCCAGCTACACCCGGCGCCTCCTGGAGGACCGGAACCTGCGCTTGAAGAAGCTGGGGGAGGAGGCCGCGGAGCTCGTCACCGCCTGCGCGGACGCGGACACGCACCGGGCCGCGGAAGAGGCCGCCGACGTGCTCTTCCACGCGCTCGTCGCGGTGCGCGCCCTGGGCGTGACCCTGGACGACGTGAAGGCCGTCCTCGCCGCCCGCGCGCGTCCGAAGCCGCCATGAATTCCCCGGATAATCTGGCGTGTCGGTTTCGACCCAGGCGGAGTTGTCCAGCTGCACTGCATCCTCACAGCGTGGCTGGCACACAGGCGCCCCAAAGGTGCAGGCGTGTGTCCGCTACTCTTCAACCGCCTCTGTGATCCTGGTACAGATTCCGCCCTGCGACACGGGCCGTGCCCGACGAAGCGGCCCCGTCGTCATCAGCGTTCGCATCCCGGAGGCTTCGTGTCTGCCACGTACCAATCCGAACTCATCGACCGCGTCTTGTTCTCGCGCTGGCACAACCCGCCGACGAAGGATGACGTCCAGGCCATCATGGCGCAGATGGAGGACGCGACGCAGCGGCTGGGGCAGAACGTGCTCTACATCGCGTCCATCAGCCCCAAGGCGAAGGTTCCCGACGCGACCGAGCGCGCGCACCTGAACCAGATGGTCGCCGAGGGCCGCCGCTACTGTGAGCAGTCCTGGCTCGTGTACGAGGGCACGGACCTGCAGCACAACCTGCAGCGAGTCATCATCTCGGGCGTGCTCATCCTCACTCGCACGTTCGACAACTACCTGTCGGTCGCCAAGTCGGCGGACGCCATCGTCAAGGACGTGTCCACCGCCCTGAAGAAGGACGCGTCCTCCATCTTCCGTCAGGCGCGCGACCGCGGCCTCATCGCCTGAGGACCCACGCGGGCGACGTCGGAGCCCCTCCGACGCCGCGTGCGTGATGGCGCCCGAGCCTACCGGGCGCCGATGATTTCCAGCTCTTTCAGCTCCACCCCCGGCCGCTCCGGAAGGACGCTCACCGCGTCCACGTCGAGCAGGGGGACTCCGGGCTTGCAGATCTCCCACCTGCCCGTGCCGTGGAAGCGGCAGACGGTGGGATCCACGAAGAAGTCCTTGCCGCCCGGATCCGCGTGTCCCACGCCGTCCGGAGCGCGGACGTGTGCCCTCAGGGAGCCCGGCCCCGTGGCCCGCACCTGGAAGGACACCACGTACTTCAGCGACGGCGCGTACCCCAGCCGCAGCGCGCCGTCCTGGCCAGCGCCTGCGTCCGCCATGGGCAGCTTCACCCCGGACAGCTCGTCCCCGTCGAACGCGCGGAACGCGTCCCCGGGCCCCGTCGGCTGATCCGGCTCGATGGGCTTCGTCTCCACCGAGCCCGCCGTGTTCAGCGTCGCCAGCATGGGCGCCCGCTGGGCCTGCTGCACCGCCGCCGCGTTCAGGAGCGGCGCGGGCAACTGCCCCGTCTTCACGCACGTGGGCGCCAGCGCCTCCGTGAGCGCCAGCAGCTGTGGCTCCACCACCGCCCCCGTCACGGCCGCGGGGCCCACGGCCTGGCGCGCGAGCTCCTGGCAGGCCGCGCCCAGGGCGGGCCCCGCGTGCTCCAGGCTCCAGCTTGCCTCCTGGAGGGGCGGGTTCCCCCGGCGCGCGGCCTCCCGCAACGCCTGCGTCACGGCCAGGCCGCAGGGATTGTCAGCGGGCGCACATCGCTCGCACAGGGTGGCGAGCAGCTCGCGGGGCAGGTCGTCCTTCGCCATGAGGGGCGCGCGGGAGGCCAGGGCAGGGCCCCGGGCGCAGGCGGCGGCGGGAGGAGTGGGGCAGTCGCCGAGCTGGCGGCGCGCGTCACTCCAGGCCGTGCCCGCGTCCCCTCCGGTGCCACCGTCGGACTGGAGGAGGTCCCCCAGGACGGCGTCCAGGCCCCGGCACGCGGCGGGGCCCAGGTCGGGCGGGGTGATCCTCACCGGCGTTGGGCCCGGCGCCTTCCCGGGGGCCGGAGCGGGCGGGGCTTGATGCGACACGTAATAGAGGCGCGCGAACGCCAGCAGCGCTACTAGCATCAAGAGAAGCGTGTGGAGCGGGAAGCGACGCACGAGCAAACTCCTTGATTCCAACCGGGACCGGGGGTTATCAGCGCCCGCGAGTTCCATCCGCAAAAATGACCGGAGGCGTGTGTGGCTGAGACTTTCGACGTGGTGATCATCGGCTCGGGTCCTGGCGGCTATGTGGGCGCCATCCGCGCGGCCCAGCTCGGGCTGAAGACGGCCATCATCGAAAAGGACAAGCGCCTGGGTGGCACGTGTCTGCACCGCGGCTGCATCCCCACCAAGTCGCTCCTGTGGACGGCGTCGCTCTTCCACCACATCAAGGAGTCGTCCGACTTCGGCATCGATGTGGCGAACCCGACCGTGAACTGGGCCAACGCCCAGAAGCACAAGGACAAGGTCGTCACGAAGGGTGCCAACGGCATCGACTTCCTGATGAAGAAGAACAAGATCACCGTGGTGAAGGGCCACGGCCGCATCGCCGGCAAGGGCAAGGTGGAGGTCACGGCGGAGGACGGCTCCAAGCAGACCCTGGAGACGAAGAACATCATCATCGCCACGGGCTCCGTGCCCAAGTCCCTGCCGAACGTGGCGGTGGACCACAAGCGGGTGATGAACAGTGACTCCATCCTGACCATCGACCGCATCCCCAAGAGCATCATCGTCCTGGGCGCGGGCGCGGTGGGCTGCGAGTTCGCCTCCGTGTTCAACCACGTGGGCAGCAAGACGGCCATCGTGGAGTACATGCCCGCGCTGCTCCCCATCGAGGACGCGGACATCTCCAAGGAGCTGGACAAGGTCTTCCGCCGCCGCGGCATCGACGTGCACACGGGCTCCGCGGTGCAGAAGGTGGAGCACACGGCGGACGGCGTGCGCGTCACCATGACGGTGGGCAACGAGACCAAGACGCTGGAGGCCGAAATCCTCCTGTCGGCGGTGGGCCGCTCGCCCGTCACCGAGGACGTGGGCCTCAACAAGACGGCCGTCCAGGTGGACCGCGGCTTCATCAAGGTCGACACGCTGTGCCGCACCAGCGAGCCCAACGTCTACGCCATTGGCGACGTCATCCCCACGCCGATGCTGGCGCACATGGCCAGCGCCGAGTGCGTGATGGTGGTGGAGCACATCGCCGGGAAGAACCCCGCGCCCATCAACTACGACCTGACCCCGTCCGCCACGTACTGCTACCCCGAGGTGGCGTCCGTGGGCCTCACGGAGAAGAAGGCCAAGGAGCGCGGCTACGACGTGAAGGTGGGCATCGCCCCCTTCGGCGCCGTGACGAAGTCGGCCATCTCCAACGAGTCGGTCGGCCTCATCAAGATCGTCTCCGACAAGAAGTACGACGAGGTGCTGGGCATCCACATCATCGGGCCGCACGCCACGGAGCTGCTCGCCGAGGCCTGCGTCGCGATGAAGCTGGAGATCACCACCGAGGAGCTGGCCCACACCATCCACGCGCACCCGACGCTCTCGGAAATCATGCACGAGGGCGCCGAGGCCACGCTGGGTCACCCGCTGCACTTCTAGCGGGCTCGGCGGCCCGGCCCCTTCCGGCCGGGCCCGCCGTAGAGCGCCTGGAGTGAGGCCGCCAGCGCGGCCAGCCGTTGGCGCAGTGGTTCCGGGGCGAGCACCTCCACGCCCGCCCCGATTTCGCACAGCTGGGAGACCGCGATGGACTCCCGCTCGAAGTCCAGCGTCACCTTCCGCTTCCCACCGCGTGCCGCGGGCGCCTTGTCGATGCGCTCACCGTCGGCCGGGGGACGCATCCTCCGCAGCGCCGCTTCCCCCTCCTGCGTGCAGGAGAGCGTGACGTCGTAGCGGGGGCGCTCGGTGGCGAACTTCGCGCACCAGTCCTTCCAGAACACGGGCAGGTCGAAGCCCTGCGGGCGGGTGAAGCCCTGGGGGCGCAGCCGCACGTCGCCAATGCGCCCGCCCCGGAAGACGCGCGGGCCCTTGTCCGTCCCCGCGACGAGGTACCAGCGGTCCGCTTTGATCACGAGCCCGTAGGGGTCCACCGTCCGGCGGGAGCGGGCGCCGTCGAAGTCCTGGTAGCTCAGCGACACGCGGCGGTCCTGCCAGGCGGCGTCGCGCAGCTTGCCCAGGTGCGGCAGGGGCTCACGGCCGGTGAACCAGCCGGAGGCGTCCACGTGCAGCCGCTGGCGCGCGTGCTCCAACGCGGGCTGCTGGAGGGCGGGGAGGGCGGCGGCCAGCTTCACCAATCCCGTGCGCAGCGGCCCGGACAGGCCCAGGTCGTCCAGGGCTCCAGGGGCGCCCACGGTGGCCAGGGCCTGGAGCTCCGGGCGGGTGAGGCCGGTGAGCTGCGTGCGCCAGCCCTCCATCAGCGCCACGCCGCCCGCGGCGCCGCGGGTGGCGTAGACGGGGACGCCCGCGGTGGAGAGGGCGTCCAGGTCCCGGTGCACGGTGCGGCTGGAGACCTGGAGCTCGCGCGCCAGCTCGCCCACGGTGCTGCGAGAGCGGGCCTGGAGGCGCATCAACAGGTGGACGAGGCGATCCGCGCGCATGGGCCCTCTGGGCTTTGGGAGAGGTGCAGCCTGGGCTGGGAATCATGACAGGGGTTGTCAGGATTGGGGATGCATGGTGGCGCTTGAAAGGGGAGCACTGACATGAAGCCACTCGAAGGACAGGTGGCCCTGGTCGCGGGAGCGACGCGGGGCGCGGGCCGGGGAATCGCGACGATGC
>NZ_RAWN01000287.1:0-8951 GCF_003668895.1 Corallococcus sp. AB045 | reverse complement strand
GGGGGGGGAGGGCCAGCAAACCGTTTTCGGAAACGGGCCCGTCGAAATGTCGGACGCCGGTGGTAGGCATACGCACCAGGTAGGGGCGTCCGTTCGTTGATCCGGGGGTAAGGTCGTGAGAGAAGGTCGGGGATGGCGGTGACGCAGCAGACGAAGACAGGCAAGGCGGCGGACGTGGCGCTGCCCGACGTGGACACGACTCCGGAAGTCGGAACGGGTGAGGCCCCCGCGGGTGCGCGGGAGATCGCTTCCCTGACCCCGATGATGCGCCAGTACCTGGAGGTGAAGGCGCTCCACCCGGACACGGTGCTCTTCTTCCGGCTGGGTGACTTCTACGAGATGTTCTTCGAGGACGCGGTGAAGGCCTCGGAGCTGCTCCAGATCACCCTCACGGCCCGTGCCAAGGGCGCGGACAAGATCCCCATGTGCGGGGTGCCGTACCACTCCTCGCGCCGGTACATCGCGAAGCTGGTGGAGCACGGCCTCAAGGTCGCCATCTGCGAGCAGGTGACGGAGCCGGGCGCGGGGCCGGGCATCGTGCAGCGGGAGGTCACCCGGGTCATCACGCCCGGCATGGTGCTGGACGACGAGGTGCTGGAGCCGCAGGCCAGCAACTTCCTCGCGGCCGTGTGCTGGGGTGAAGCGGGCTTCGGCGCGGCGCTGCTGGAGGCGTCCACCGGCGAGTTCTACACCTTCGAGGCTCAAGGGCTGTCGGAGCTGGTGGAGGGCCTGTCGCGCGTGGAGCCGCGCGAGCTGCTGGTGCCGCAGGGCATGCGGGACGCGCCGGAGGTGGTGCAGGTGTGCCAGCGGCTTTCGCGCGTGCCGGCCGTGGCGGAAAGCGAGGGCGCGGCCTTCGAGCACACCCGGGCCTCCGCGTTCCTGCGCTCGCACTTCAACGTGCAGTCGTTGTCCGCGTTCGGACTGGACGGCTCGCCGCTGGCCACCGGGGCGGCCGGGGCCGCGCTGCGCTACCTCAAGGACACGCAGAAGACGCCCGCGGCGCACGTGGACCGGCTGTCGCGCCAGGAGCGCGCGGGCTGCCTGGTGATGGACGAGTCCTCGCGCGGCAACCTGGAGGTGCTCAAGAGCCTGCGCGACGGCGGCCGCAAGGGGTCGCTGCTGGGCGTGTTGGACAGGACGGCCACGGGCCTGGGCGCACGCAAATTGGCGCGCTGGCTGTCCGCGCCGCTGTGCTCGCTGCCGGAGATTGAAGCGCGGCTGGACGCGGTGGAGGAGCTGTCCGGCAAGAGCGTGTGGCGCGAGGAGCTGGTGGCCACGCTCAAGGAGGTGGGCGACCTGGAGCGGCTGTGCGGCCGGCTGTCGCTGGGCGCGGGCAACGCACGCGATTTGCGCGCGCTGGGGCTGTCGCTGACGCAGCTGCCGAAGCTGGGCGCGGCGCTCGCGCGGTGTGACGCGGCGCTCTTGAAGGCGCTGTCCGGGCCGCTGGGCGCGCTGCCGGAGCTGGCGGACCTGCTGATGCGCGCGGTGACGGACGAGCCGCCGGTGGTCATCCGCGACGGCGGCTTCATCCGGCCGGGCTACCACGCGGAGCTGGATGACCTGGTGGCGCTGTCCACCACCGGCAAGGACTATCTGCTCAAGCTGGAGCAGCGGGAGAAGGACCGCACGGGCATCTCCTCGCTGAAGATCCGCTACAACAAGGTGTTTGGTTACTACCTGGAGGTAACGAAGGCGAACCTCCACGCGGTGCCCAAGGACTACATCCGCAAGCAGACCACGGTGGGCTCGGAGCGCTTCGTCACCGAGGAGCTGAAGGAGTACGAGGAGAAGGTCCTCACCGCGGAGGAGCGCCGCGTGGTGCTGGAGCTCCAGCTGTTCGAGGAGCTGCGCACGAAGGTCATCGCCGCGGCGCCGCGCATCCGTTCCGCGGCGGAGGCGGTAGCCACGGCGGACGCGCTGGTGTCCTTCGCGCGGTGCGCGGCGGAGTACGGCTATACGCGGCCCCAGGTGGACTCAGGGGAAGGGCTGACGATCACCGGCGGCCGGCACCCGGTGGTGGAGCGGATGCTGGGCTCGGGCGAGTCCTTCGTCCCCAACGACGTGCGGTTGGATCCGGAGGACGCGCAGCTGTTGGTCATCACCGGCCCGAACATGGCGGGCAAGAGCACGGTGATGCGGCAGGTGGCGCTGACGGCGCTGATGGCGCAGGCGGGCTCGTTCGTGCCGGCGAAGGCGGCGCGCATCGGCCTGTGCGACCGCATCTTCACGCGCGTGGGCGCTGCGGACAACCTGGCGCGCGGGCAGTCCACGTTCATGGTGGAGATGACGGAGACCAGCCACATCCTCCATCACGCCACGAACAAGAGCCTGGTCATCCTGGATGAGATTGGCCGTGGCACGTCCACGTTCGACGGCTTGTCCATCGCGTGGGCGGTGGCGGAGCACATCCACGACAAGGTGGGCGCGCGCTCGCTCTTCGCCACGCACTACCACGAGCTGGTGGACCTGGCGCGCGAGCGGCCCCGGGTGAAGAACCTGTGCATCGCCGTGAAGGAGCAGGGCGGCAAGGTCATCTTCCTGCGCAAGCTGATTCCTGGCGGAGCCAGCCGCTCCTACGGCATCGAGGTCGCGAAGCTCGCGGGCCTGCCGCCGGAGGTGGTGTCGCGCGCCCGCGAGCTGCTCCAGAACCTGGAGTCCGGCGAGCTGGACGACGCGGGCCGTCCCCGCGTGGCGGTGCGCTCCACGAAGCGCGTGGCGCCTGTGAGCGCGGGGCAGCTGGGGTTGTTCGGGGGGGCGGCTCCGGCCGCCGTGGCCGCGCCGCCCGTGCCTCCCGCGCACGCGGAGGTGCTGGAGTCACTTCGGACCGCCGCCATCGACCGGATGACGCCGCTGGACGCGCTCAACCTGCTGGCGAAGCTGAAGCAGACGTTGGGCTGAATACACTCTCTGTCTGCCCGGTCCGTGAGCTTGAGAGCAATGACTGCTCTCCTCACGGAAAAAGGCAGACATGATGAGTCGCTTCAGACTTCCGTCTTCATCCTCTGTAACAACCCTGCTGGCGGTGGCCGCGCTGTCGGCCCCGTCGCTGGCGCTGGCCTCCACGACGGTGACGCTCACGCCCGTCGCGGACTCCTACGTCTCGCCCGACGGGCCCGACGCGAACTTCGGGAACCACGGGACGTTCGTCGTGAACCGGGGGTTCGCCGAGGCCTACCTGCGCTTCGACCTGAGCGGCCTGCCCGCGAACGCGGTCATCACGGCCGCCAGCCTCAGCGCGCTGGCCTACGACGGCTACGCGTACGGAGGGGACGGCAATGTGTACACGTCCTTCGTCGCGGATGACTCATGGCAGGAGATGGGCATCACCTGGAACAACCGGCCCACTCCCGCCACGAGTCCGGTGGGCGAGTGGTTCCTCTGGTACGACTTCACGCCGGAGGACAAGCGGGGCGTCAATTCCAATGCCGCGCTCATCCCCGTCGTGCAGGGCGAACTGGCCGGCGACAAGTTGGTGAGCTTCCGGCTGCACTCGCCGGGATACAAGACGCGTTACCGGTCGCGTGAGTACAGCAACGCGGCCCAGCGTCCGGCGCTGACGCTCACCTATGAGCTGGGACCCGTCACCACGGTGCTGGAGCCGGAGGCGGATGCCTACGTCAACCACGATTATTGGGGGGAGTCCGACTGGAACTACGGTAGCGCGCAGGAGCTGGTCATCAACTACGGCTTCGACAAGAAGATCTTCCTGCGCTTCAACCTGGCCAGCATCCCCGCGGGGGCGATCATCCAGTCCGTGAAGCTGTCCGCCACTGCGTTCTGGGGCGTTTCGCCCGGTGGCGATGGCAACGTCTACACGTACCTGGTGCCGGACAACAACTGGGGTGAGTACAGCATCACGTACAACAACCAGCCCGCGGCCACCGGTTCCCCCCTGGGTTGGTGGTGGCTCTGGTACCCCACCATCAACCCGTACTTCGACCAGGTGGGCGTCACGGAGGATACGAACTTCATCCCCGTGCTCCAGGCCGCCTCGGACGCCTCCGACCGGCGCGTCTCCTTCCGGCTCTCCAGCCCGCACTACCTCACGAGCTACTACTCGCGTGAGTCCGCGGACGCGTCGAAGCATCCCACGTTGGAGGTGACGTACCTGCCGTAAGGCCGCGGCCCTGTCCTGAAGGGCAGGGCGCCCCCACGCAATCGCTCCCGTCCTCGTTCGAGCAAGGAACCAGGATGGGAGCGAGGGGGCTGTCTCCACGATGGAGGATGCGCATTGGCTTCGTCATGGCCTTGCCCCGGCCATGAACTTTTTGAGTCCTTGAGTGTGGACTTTAAAAGTCCACACGCTCAAACTCCTTGGAAGGCGTCACCGCGCCTTTCTCCCGCCTCCCGAGGAGTCATGCCCGAATCGACAACCGACGACCTGGCGCGCACGGAGGCCTCCCCGCGTCGCAGGCAGCTTCCGCCGACGCCTGACAGGCCTCTGCACCTCTTCACCATCGACGGCATCCGCTACGAGGCTGTCCGCGAATTGGTGCTGATGGAGACGGGCGAGTCGCTGATGCTTGCCCGGCGCTTCTCGGAGCGGGTCCCCGCGCTGCCCGGCTTCTGCTTCGTACGGCGGCTGGCGAACCCCTCCACGTACAGTCAGCGCACGCGCCTGGGAGAGGAGATTCAACTGGCGTTCCGGTTGCGCCACCCGGCCATCGCCCAGGTCTTCCACCGCAAGGTGCACCAGGACGCGCTGCATGTCGTCATGGAGTCCGTGGACGGCCCCTCCCTGGAGACGCTGGTGAGCGCGGGCGTGGCGCGCGGCCGGCCCGTCTCCGAAGCCCTCGCCCTCTATGTCGGCGGGGAGATCGCGGAGGCGCTGCACCACGCGCACACGCTGACGGACGCGGGCGGTCAGTCGCTGGGCGTCATCCACCGCGACGTCAACCCCCGGCACGTCTACGTGGGGACGCAAGGCGAGGTGAAGCTGACGAACTTCGGCGCGGCGTACTCGCTGGTGGTGGGGCGCCGGGAGTCCCCCGCCAACCTCGTCCGCGGAGACGTGGCCTACGCCTCGCCGGAGTACCTGGCGCGAGCGCCGCTTTCGCAGCGCTCCGACGTCTTCAGTCTGGGCGTGCTGCTGGTGGAGCTCTTCACGGGCAAGCATCTCTTTGACGTGGAAGACGTGCCGCGGCCGCCCCGTCACCTGGCGTATCTCTTCACGGAGCTCATTCTCTCGCTGCCACTGGCGCAGATGCAGGGGCTGCTGGCCCGCTTCGGCCCGGAGGATGTCGAGGAGGCCGTGGCCTTCCTGTCCCCGGACGTGAAGGCGATGCTGCATGCCGCGCTGCGCGCCAACCCCGACGAGCGTTTTGCCACGGCGGCGGACATGCGGGATGCCATGCGAGTCGCCCTGGCGAGGCGACACCCGGGCTATGGCCGGCAGGAGGCCGCGGCGGAGTGGGCCCAGGTGCTGGCGGAGGGCAGCGGCCTTCGCGACGAGGTGGAGTTGGGTGAGGGTGGCCAGGCGTAGCCCAGGGCGCGTAGGGATGAATGCGGGAGGTTGGAAGCGCTTCAGTGGACTCCACGAGTCGCCAGCGGGATGCGTCCCAACGCGTTGGGCTGCTCATGACTTGGGTAGGGTGCGCGCCCCGCCGGGAGGCCGCCGCATGCGAATAGGCTGGGAGTCCGAGGGAGGGGAGCCATGATTCAGGGGCCACCTCCCTCCGTGCTGACTCCGGGGGCCCAGGTGCTGGGCTACACGGTGGAGCGCCAGCTGGGGCAGGGCGGCTTTGGCACGGTGTACCTTGCGCACTGCGAGGGCCAGCGCTTTGCCCTGAAGCTGCTGCACCTGCCGCGCGTGGGCGAGCGGGCGGAGCGCGAAGTCTCCGTCCTCACCCGGCTGCGGCACGCCAACGTGGTGGGAATCCTGGGCCACGGCTACTGGCCGGTGGCCCAGCCTCAGTTCGCCATCATCGTCATGGAGTACGTGGACGGACGCAGGCTGGATGAATGGTCCGACGCGGAGAACCCCACGGCGCGGCAGGCGGCGCGCGTGCTGCTGGGCGTGGCTCGGGCGCTCGCCGCCGCCCATGCGGACGGGGTGGTGCACCGGGACGTGAAGGAGGCCAACGTCATGGTGCGCGCCTCGGATGGCGTGGCCAAGCTGGTGGACTTCGGCATTGGCGACTACGTGGGCGCACGTGATTTGACGGCCCGGCCGTGGCGGTGGCGCCCACGAAGCGCGGGGCCCTTAGCGCCTGGGTGGCGCTCGCCGTGGTGCTCGTCCTGGCGGGGGCCGTGTGGGGACCCAGGACGTGGCGCGGCTCGGGGCCTGTCGCCATTCGTCAGGAAGTAGCGACCTCCGGCGAGTCGCCTCAAGCTGACCGCGCCGCAGCTCCCACCGGGCCGGAGGCCACCGCCGCGGCCGTCGCGCTCCCCGCGACGCTCCAGGAGGATTCAGCCACCGTGACGACGCCGCCGAAAGACACGCAGTCCCTTCAGCTCCCCTCGAAGCCCACGAAGAAGAGGCTGGGCGTCATGGCCCGTGCGGTGAGCACGGCGGCGGCCTGCACGGCGCTCGCATGCCCTGGGACGCAGGTGCGCCCGCCTCCGCCGCCAGAGCCGTGTCCGGTGGGCGCGGTGAAGGCCATGGAGAAACGGGGAATGGTCATTGGGGACAAACATCCGGCGCTCTTCGTCAGGGGAAGCCCTCGGATCGTTTCAATCGGAGAGGGGCCCGTTGAAGTACACCTCGTTACTGACTGGGAAGGGCTGCCAGACAATAGCGTCTTGTCAGGGCGGAGCATCGTGCGTGACCGCGTCTATGCCCGGCTCACCTGGGCGACGACGCCACAGGGCGACAGTTTCCCTGTATGCCTTGAGGCTTATGCCGAAGAGGGACCGCGAGGCATGGCGCGAGAAGCCGGCGATGACTCTCCCTCCCGGGCCCGGATCTGGACGACAGCTTATTTGAAGGCTGTGAGTGAGTTCGAGTAGCACCTCCAACGGAGCGACTGTCGGGTGCCATCTCCATCATTTGTCGTTCTCCTGGGACTGCTTCTCGCTGGGGATGCCGCGATTGCGCAGGTGGATGTTTCATCGACAGTCCCAGGAGCACGGCGTATCGAATTGACCCCAGAGGGCGCTGGGAGCGTCAGCGAGGTGGTGGTCAGCCCGGGCCTTTCCACGATGCTTCTCTTCGACTCTGAGTTGCAGGGGGAGGGCATCGAGCTGGAAAATCGAGAACGCTTTTCCCTGGTGGACGTGGGGCAGGCCACCATCCGGCTTGTGCCCTCGGCCAACATCACCCCAGGCGAACGGTTCAAGCTGGTGGTGCGATTTCGGGACGGTGCGGCGCCAGTGACAGCGGTGTTCCTGCTGAAAGCACATCCGGCGAAGGCGGAGGCCACTGTCGAAGTCTACCGGAAAACGCGGACGATCGAGACGTATCAGCAAGAGATCCGGGATGCGCGCGCGGAGGCCTTCCGTTGCAAGGAAGACCTGGCGCGAATGACGTCTGCGCATCAGACACCGGGGGGATTGACGGGGCTCCTCTTCAACGGGGGATTGGATCCGCATGGAGTCGCGGGCCAGGTCCTGACCAAGGCTGTCGCGAAAACGGCGGCCAATGGACTGGAGACATCCTTCGTCAACGGTTACCGCTCCAGAATGCTGGTGGCAGTGGATGTCTTGATTGCGGTAAAGGCTGGAGTTTTGCCGTGGAGGGCCGAAGGGGCGACGCTCAAAGGCAGGACGGGCGAGGACTTGAAGATCCTTCAAGTCTGGCAAGTGACGCCAATACTCCCGGGAACCAGTGGGCGCGTCGTGGTTGAGGCCGAGGCTCCGGCCGCCGCTGTCCAAGGTCCCTTCTCGCTCAAGCTCTGGGAAGCAGATGGGCCTCGGAGCATCACGCTCGGCAACATGACGTTCCCCTGAGGGCTCGCGCCAGCAACGGGCTGACGACAAGGGACGCAAGGGGCCGTTAGGGGTCAGGAGTCAACCCCTGGTTTGAAACTCCTTGGCGCCTTCCACCTCCAGGAGCCTTCGCCCGTGGCCCGACGCCCTGTCGGACCGAACGGGGAACCTCTGTCCTTGCGGCCCCTGCTGGGGCCTTCTCGGGAGGCGTCGATGTTCGTGCGTCGGAGCTGGGCCGTCGTGCTGCTGCTGTTACCCGGAGCGGGCTGGGCGGAGGAGGTTTCCGACCTCCGGACCTACGAAGCAGTGGAGGACTCCGTCACCACCGATCCGGATGGGGTCGTTCCGCTTGAGCCTTCCATCAAGGATGCAGGCGCGCAGCCCAAGGAGGAGCCTCCGCTACCGACCCCGCCCGACTCGAGCTCGCGCTGGGCGAACCTCCTGAGCTTGGAGACCACGACGTGGACGTTGCTTCCCCGGAGTACAGCGGGGAGGGATGAAGGATTTCTGCAGGTGGTGCCGAAGTGGGTGGTGGCCAGGCCCGGAGTGCTTCACCTCGGCCTGGGCGCCCCGGTGCGACTGCGGATGTGGGGTGGTGGGAAAGGGGCCGGCCTCGTTCGGAGGGAGGACTGGGACACGCTGTCCGACTGGGGCCAGGTGGTGCGCATCCTCACGGTGGGAGGGGATGCACCGAACTCGCTGTGGATGGGCGCCCTGGAGTCATACACCCTGCTGTCCGGGCACCTGGTGCGTCGATACAACAACCGGGGCAATCCCAACTATCACCCCGCCGGGGCGGTGGTGACGGGCCTGATGGCGCCCGTATATGTGGAGGCTTTCGCCTCGGACGTGCTCGGTGCGCGGCTGATGGGCGCGGAAGTCGTCCTGGATGCGCAGCACCTGCTCTTCGGCCGCCCGCACAATCCCTTGCAGTACCTGCTGTCGCTGTCCGCGGTGCATGACTGGGGGAAGGCTGGAGGGCCTTCGGCGCCGATGACGCTGGCCCACCTGGATGGGACGGCCATTCTCGTGCGGCGCAGAAACCCCGAGGGCGGCTTCGAGCTGCAGGCGATGGGGGGCTGGGG
>NZ_RAWN01000286.1:0-9218 GCF_003668895.1 Corallococcus sp. AB045 | reverse complement strand
CCCCGCCTCCGCCCGTCGCGAAGCCGCCGCCCCGCGCCGCGCCGCCTGTCGCCAAGGCCGCTCCTCCGCCCGCGGCGATGCCCACCGTCGCTCCCGCGCCGCTGAAGGCCCCGGACGCGGTGCCGCTCGACAAGCCGCCCGAGGCTGAGAAGGAGGTCGTCGCCGCGGCGCCCATGGCCGTCGGTGGCACGGGCACGCTCGTCCCTGGTGGTGTGGTGGGTGGCACCGGCAGCGGCGAGGGCATGGCCATCGGTGGTGGCCGCGCGCAGCCCATCAATCTCCCGGAGGCGGGGACGCCGCCGGAGCCGCTGGCCTCGAACCTCATCCCCGAATACCCGTCCGACGCTCGCTCCAAGGGGCTGGAGGGGATGGTCATCCTCAAGGGCGTCGTCGAGGTCGACGGCCGCGTCACCGGCCTCAAGGTGATGCGCGGCGATGAGCCCTTCGCCAGCGCCGCGCTGTCCGCCGCGCGCACGTGGCGCTTCAAGCCCGCCGTCGTGTCCGGTCAGCCGACCGCCGTCTTCCGCATCTTCAAGGTCCCGTTCCGCCTCAAGTCCTGACGCCTTCCTCCCCCTTCGGAAAGCCACAGCCATGAACTTCAATCTCAAGGAAATCTACGCGCACATGGGCGTCTTCGCCCTGGGCATCGCCTGGACGCTGATCGCCTTCGCGGTCGCGTCGCTGGCGGTCTTCTTCGAGCGCCTGTTCGTCTACTTCCGCTCGCGCGCCGCGTCCCGCCAGTTCGCGGGCCGCGCCGGTCCGCTGCTCGCGCAGCAGCAGCACGACGCGCTGGTGAAGGAGGCGGACGGCAACAAGAGCAGCCACCTGGCGATGATGCTGGGCGGTGGCATGAAGACGTTCCTCGCCAAGTCCCGCGCCCCCGCCGGGAAGCTGGGCGCGGTGGAGCTCACGCGGCGCGACCTGGTGCGCATCAACGAGCGCATCACCGCGGACGTGCGCCGGGGCATGTCGGTGCTGGCCACGGTGGGTTCGGTGGCGCCGTTCGTCGGTCTGCTCGGCACGGTGGTGGGCATCATCGAGGCCTTCGCCGGCATCGCGAAGGAGGGCTCCGGTGGCCTGGGCGCGGTGTCCGCCGGTATCGCGGAGGCGCTCGTCGTCACGGCGCTGGGCCTGCTGGTCGCGATTCCCGCGGTGCTGATGTTCAACTTCCTGTCCACCCGCGCGGACGCGCTGCTGCTCTCCCTGGAGCAGGCCCGCAGCGAGTTCATGGACCACCTGGAGGACATGGCTGGCGACAAGCGCGCGGCGGCGGCCCACGGTGGCTCGCACGGCGCCACGGACGTCGTCTCCACGCGGACCGAGGCGGGCGATGTCGGCCACGCGTAAGAGCAGCCTCACGCCGGAGATGAACGTGACGCCCCTGGTGGACGTGGTGCTCGTCCTCCTGATCATCTTCATGGTCGTCACGCCGCTGATGACCAAGAACCTGTGGATGAACGTGCCCGCGAAGCCGGACAAGAAGGAGGACACCACGCCTCCGCCTCCGGACGCGAAGCCGCCCGTGGTGCTCACGGTGGACAAGGCCGGCACGCTGCGCATCAACCACGAAGAGGTTCCGCGCGACCAGGTGGTGGTCCGCCTGCAGCGCATGTTGAACGCGCGCGCGGACAAGATCGTCTTCTTCGACGCGAGCGACGCGGTGCCATACGGAAGTGCGATGGAAGTGCTGGACCTGGCGCGGGGCGGGAACATCACCGTCGCCGTGCTGCCGGAACGACTGGCGGACTGACTCCAGGCGCCCCGCGCGCGGCTCGTGAAGCCGCGCGCGGTTCGTGACGCCGAGTTTTCCCGCCGCCGCCACAGACGTCACAAACCCTTCATCCCAATGCCACGGGCGTCGCGTTGAGTGCGCGTCGCTGTCGGCAAGGAGAGCCGTGTTGTCTCGTTCAAGCTTCGTGCGCGCCTGCGTGGCGTCACTCGTGCTCATCACCCTGCCTGCCTTCGCGCAGGCGCCCGGCGCGGACTCCACCGCGCCCGCCGCGCCTTCGCCCTCCGCGTCTCCCGGCCAGCAGCCGGCCGGAGAGATTCCCCCTCCGCCGGGCAGCACGCCCGCGACTTCCGCCCCGTCGCAGCCGGACGGCGCGCTGCCCACCAGTCCCGCGCCGTCCCTCGGCACGCAGCCCGGCAGCACCGCGAACCCGCTTCCCGCGCAGCCCGGCAACGCGGATCCATCGCAGGCCGCACAGCCCTCTGCTCCCGCGCAGGCCTCGCAGCCCACGAATCCTTCCGCTCCCGCGCAGGCCTCGCAGCCTGCGGATCCTTCCGCTCCGGCCGCCGCTCAGTCCGGGACGCCGGCCGACGACACCACGCCTTCCGACGAGGCCACTGCTTCCGATGAAGCGGCCATGGACGATGAGGCCCTGGCCGAATCCTCCACGCCGCCTGCGGGCTTCACCGGCATCTACGGCCGGCTGACGGACGAGGCCAACGGGGAAGGCCTCATCGAGGCCACCGTGAAGGTCGTGACGGGCGCCGACAAGCAGGCCCTCACGGACCTGGACGGCAACTACCGGCTCGCGCTGCCGCCGGGCAAGTACGACCTGCGCGCCTTCTACGACGTGTACCAAGGCCGCCGCATCACGGGCGTCGTCGTCACGCAGGGCAAGGCCACGAAGCTGGACGTCGCGCTCAGCACGGACGTGGGCGCGGTGCAGGAGGTCGTCGTCGAGGCCCGCTCCGACCGCCGCGCGGAAGGCGCCCTGCTCCAGGACCGCAAGAAGGCCGCCGCCGTCTCCGACGCCATCAGCGCGCAGGAAATCGCCCGCACGCCGGACTCCAGCGCCGGTGACGCCGTGAAGCGCGTGGTCAGCGCCACGGTGGTGGACGGCCGCTACGTGCTGCTGCGCGGCCTGGGTGGCCGCTATGCCACCACGCTCCTCAACGGCGCGCTCCTGCCCAGCCCGGAGCCGGACGAGCCCAGCGTTCCTCTGGACCTGTTCCCCACCAGCCTGCTCGCCAACCTCAACGTGGTGAAGAGCTACACGCCGGATCTGCCGGGCACCTTCGGCGGCGGCACGCTGCTCATCGAGACCAACACCTATCCCTCCCAGTTCGAGTTCAAGCCGCGCCTCACCCTGGGCGGTGACACCGTCACCACCTTCCGCGAGCGCAACTCGCAGGCGCAGGGCGGCTTCGGTGAGACGCTGGGCTTCGCTTCCTCCGACCGCTCCCTGCCGGACGCGCTCCCCCGCGACCACCGCCTGGGCGCGGGCGGCGAGACGGCGCAGCAACTGGAGAGCCAGTGGGAGAGCTTCTCCAACGTCTGGGAGAAGCGCACCACGCGCGCCGTCCCCAACATGGGCCTGGGCGCGTCCCTGGGTGACACGCTGCGCTTCGGCAACCAGCGCCTGGGCTACCTGGCCACCGTCAACTACGGCCACCGCGACGGCGTGCAGACGGGTGACTTCGCCCGTGCGGCCCGCGACGAGTCCGGCAGCCTCATCTCCCAGGACGTGGCGCGCACCACGCAGGGCTTCTCCACCGCGAACCTCAGCGGCCTGGCCAGCGTGGGCTACCAGTTCGACCGCGACAACGAGCTGACCCTCTTCAGCCTCTACACGCGCGGCACCGACACGCGCACGTACACCGCCAACGGCAACAACAACGTGCGCGGCGACACCTACGCCAGCACCCGCCTCCAGTTCATCACCCGCGCGCTGTCCTTCACGCAGCTGCGCGGCTTCCACCGCCTGGGGCTGCTGGGCGACTCCGAGGTGGACTGGCAGGCCAACATCTCTCGCGTGGACCGCGACGAGCCCGACACGCGCGACACGCTCTACAGCGCCGCCCTCAACAACCCGGACGCGCAGCTGTCCTTCCCCAACCAGCCCAACAGCGGCGAGCGCTTCTTCGCGGAGCTGGGCGAGACGTCCACCGGCGGCAGCCTCAACCTCACCCTGCCCTTCACCTCCGACTTCCGCCTGAAGGTGGGCGGCCTCACGCAGGTGTCCTTCCGCGACTTCAACGCGCGCCGCTTCCGCTACCTGCTCACCAACGAGCCGGTGGACCGCACCCTGTCCCCCGAGCTGCTCTTCTCGCCGGACAACGTGGGCACCTCCATCAGCGTGCGCGAGACGACGCGCGCGGATGACGCCTACAACGCCTTCCTGGGCATCTACGCCGGCTACGTGTCCGCGGACTACAAGCCCGTGGAGCCGCTGCGCCTGGTGGGCGGCGTGCGCCTGGAGGCGTCCAACCAGCAGCTGACGCTCAAGGACCCGTTCACCGGCGTGGAGAGCGACTCCGGCGGCGCGGACCAGAACTACCTGGACGTGCTGCCGTCGCTCAACGCGACCTACGCGCTGTCTCCGGAGGTGAACCTGCGCGCGGGCTACAGCTACACGCTGGCGCGGCCCACCTTCCGCGAGCTGGCGCCCTTCATCTTCTTCGACTTCGTGCGCCGCCGGAACGTGTCCGGCAACCCCGACCTGTTGGAGACGCGCATCCACAACGTGGACCTCCGCGCCGAGTGGTTCGTGGGCGAGAACGACGTGCTTGCCGCGAGCGCCTTCTACAAGCGCTTCCAGAACCCCATCGAGCGCGTCATCCGCAACCCTGACTCGGGCGACCTGGGCTTCGAGAACGCCGCGGGCGCGGACAGCTACGGCGTGGAGCTGGAGGCGCGTACGTCGCTGGCGCGCTTCAGCCCCGCGCTGCGTCCGGTGCGCGTGGGCGCGAACCTGACGCTCATCCAGTCACAGGTGGACCTGGGTGACTCCGCGCTGGGCGCGCAGACGAACAAGGACCGTCCGCTCCAGGGCCAGTCCCCCTACGTGGTCAACGTGAACGTGGGCTACGAGCGGCCGGAGAGCGGCACGGAAGTGGCGGTGCTCTACAACGTGTACGGCCAGCGCATCAGCGAGGTCGGCGTGCAGGGCCTGCCGGACGTGTACGAGCGGCCCTTCCACCGCGTGGACATCAGCCTCACCCAGAAGCTCGGCACGACGCAGCTGAAGCTGACCGCCGCGAACCTCCTCAACGCGTCCGTCACCCTGCGCCAGGGAGACGTGACGGTGCAGACGTACAAGCCCGGCGTGGCGTTCACCGCGTCGCTCGGCTGGGCCCTGTAGTTCCTCCCATTCCCCTGAAAGGACGCACCGACATGAAGAGCCTCTTTGCCTCCGTCCTCACTCTCTCCAGCCTCGCGCTGCTCTCCGGCTGCGGCGACGACGACGACAAGAACAACGGCAACCCGGACGGCGGTGACCCGCAGGCCACCGAGCAGGACGTGAAGGGCAGCATCCAGGGCGACACGACCTGGAAGGCCGGCACGACGTACACCCTGAAGGACTACGTGTTCGTGGAGAGCGGCACGCTCACCATCGAGCCGGGCGTCACCGTCAAGGGCGACATGGGCAGCGCGCTGGTCATCACCCGTGAAGCGAAGCTGAACGCGGTGGGCACGGCGGAGAAGCCCATTGTCTTCACCAGCTCGAAGGCGGTGGGCTCGCGCGAGGCCGGTGACTGGGGCGGCGTGGTGCTCCTGGGCAAGGCGTCCATCAACGTGGCCGGCGGCGAGAACACCATCGAGGGCTTCTTCGCCACGAGCGGTGACACGCGCACGAAGTACGGCAGCGCCAGCAACCCCGACGACGCGCACGACTGCGGCAAGCTGAAGTACGCGCGCATCGAGTTCGCGGGCTACGAGCTGGCCGAGGACAACGAGCTCAACGGCCTGACGACGGGCGCGTGCGGCACGGCGACGGACATCGACTACGTGCAGGTGCACAAGGGCGCGGACGACGGCGTGGAGATGTTCGGCGGCACTGCGGGCCTGAAGCACATCGTCATCAGCCAGCCGGACGACGACGGCCTGGACTACGACCTGGGCTGGCGCGGCAAGGTGCAGTTCCTGGTGGTGCAGCAGAACGCCATCGTGGGCAACCGCGCCATCGAGGCGTCCGGCAACAAGAACGACAACGGCGCGCAGCCGCACACGGTGCCGGAGATCTGGAACGCGACGTTCATCGGCTCCGGCCGCGCGGCGGGCACGACGCCGGCGCAGGAGGGCCTGGTGTTCAACACGGGCGCGGGCGGTCTGCTGCGCAACGTCATCGTGGCGAACTTCGCGGACTCGGCGGTCGACGTGGACGGCACGGCCTCCGCGGCGCTGTGGAACGCGGCCACCCCGGAGCTCTCCATCCAGAACGCGCTCTTCTGGAACAACAAGGGTGACTCCGTCTCCATCCCGAACGCGCCGAACCCGAAGAAGGACGCGTCGGGCGCGGTGACGGATCCGGACGCGAGCAAGTTCGCGGAGGCGGAGAAGGTGCTGGCCACGGGCCTGAACAACAAGGTCGTGGACGCGCAGCTGACGGCGGCGACGAACCTGGACGCCCCGAACTTCACCCCGGCGACGGGCTCCCCGGCGCTGAACCCGGACAACGCGGCCACGCCGGGCGCGGGCTTCGACACCAGCGCGCGCTTCGTCGGCGCGGTGGGCCCCACCAACTGGCTGGCCGGCTGGACCGCGTTCCCGCAGGAGTAGGCTTTCGGTGAACATGGACCGCGTGCTCCCGGCAGCGCCGTACGGGGGCACGCGGTCTTCTTTTTTACGGCTGGACCAGTCCCTGTCGGACGAGTTCCTTGGCCAGGAAGGGGAAGTGCTTCCGCAGGTGCCGGAAGGCCAGGTCCCCATCCCGATAGCTGTCGTAGTACGCCGTCCTCGCGGTGATGAACTCATCGTCGTTGAGGTCGAGGCGATCGATGGTGTCCTGGACTCGCTGCTGGACCTGCGCTGGCAGCCCCGCGCCAGGAGTGACCTGCAACGTGGACAAGTCGAGTGCGAACCAGCCGTCCTGCACTTCGAACGGGTCGAGCACGTCCTCGAAGGCGTTCTTGCGCGCGTTCATCCGGCTACAGGCCAGCCGGTAGTTGCTCCACTCGTAGGCCAGTGCGCGCTGCTTCGACTTGGGCAGCAGGTGGTCCACGGAGAGCGCACCGGTTCCACGCGGGATGTACAGGCACGAATAGGCGCAGACGCCCCTGTAGGCGGCCCAAAGCTGGAGGCTGCACTGCCTCCAGTGGGGACGAAGTTCGTCCGTGCCCTGGAGGTCTTCCTGTCCCTTCTGACGAACCCGGGCATCGAAGTCCGCGGGCTCTGGCTGCGGGGCGACGTGGATCATGGGTCGATGCCCGCGGCCTCCGCGCGCGCAAGCCATCGTGGCCAGAAGGGGTCCGTGTCGCGGAGCACCCGGTAGAGCGCGTTGTGGATGCGGCGGACCTCTTCGATGGGGAGGTTCGGGTCCTTGAGCGCGGCCTTCGCCGCCGTGATGGCCTGCTCGGCCTCCACGGAGCGGGGTTCCTTCAAGTCGAACACTTCAGAGGTGAGCCAAGCGTTGGCGTCTCCGCGTGGACGCCACTCCGCCTTCGTCGCCTGAACCTCCCGGTCCACCAGGTCGAACATGAAGAGCGCATCCTGCGCCTCATCGAACAGGGGCTCGGCGGAGGCCAGGACCAGGGGTGAGTGCGTGACGGCAATCACCTGGACCTTCACGTCCTCGCGAAGCGCGCGGACGACTTCGAGCAGGGAGGGAAGAATGAGCCGCTGCCACCGAGGATGGAGATGGGACTCCAGCTCGTCGACGAGCAGCACGATGTGGTCCGTCACGGGTTCATTGCGGAACTCCGCTGCGCGGACGTGCTCTTCCCATGCCCAGACCAACAAATATGCGAGTCCGACAATGCGCTTCACCGCGGCGGAGGCATGCGTGAGCGGCACGACTCCATAGGGCATCTGAAGGGTGGGAATATCCCGAACGTCATCGATGCTGATGCGCGTTGGCTCGCCTGGAACAAGCGGCTCATGTGCTCCTGGCGAGAGTGCCGCCAAGACTTTCTTCAACCGCTGAAAGGGCTCTGCGTTCTTGATCTGCCATGCCACCCAGTCATGGATCAGACCGTTGCAGAGCGTCCGCCCGTCTTTCTCCAAGCGATTCCAGAGTTCGTCAGGCGTGAAGTCGTAAGCAGGCAGGCTGGGCACCAGGGAGTGCCCGTCCCGCCGTCCATTCCGGATCCGATCCCAGAGGGAAAAGCTCCCGTCGACCCGCGCGTAGACGGTCAACCCGTTCTCGGGAGGAACGAATATCTGCACATCCTGCGCTCCGAGTTCGTGATGGATGTGAGTCCGACTGTTCACGCCCCGGATGTCAGCCGCGATAAAGGACCGGCCTTTCCAGTCAGCCCTACGTAGCGAGGGGGCGTCATCCCAGTGCCGCGTCAGCGCCCACCACGCCAGCTCCAGCACGAACGTCTTGCCCAGCCCGTTGTCGCCGGTCAGCAAGTTGAGGCGCGGAGCGAACTCGAACGAGAGGCGCGAGCTGGGGCCCACGCCCTCCATTACCAACCGCTCAAGCATCCTGGGCCTCCTCCTTCGGCATCATGGCTGCCTCCTTACTTCAACTTCGAGGCTCCACCCCAGTTCAGCACCCCGCCGAAAACAACGCGGCCCGACACTCCCTCGCAGGAGCGCCGGGCCGGAGGCCAGGGGACCGGCTACGACTGAAGGCTCGCCGCCGCCTCGTCCTGCCCGCCGTCCGCGCCGTTGCCGCCGTCCGTGAAGAGGTTGGCCACCGGGCGCAGCTTGGGGGGACGGCCGCGGCGGCGCGGGGCGTTGTCGTCGTTGCCCGGCGCCGCGCCCACCGGCTCCACCTGGGCCTGGCCACCCTTGCGCACCGGACGCGGCAGGTGGATGGCCTCCAGCTTCGCTCCCAGCTCCGCGTCGTCCTCCGCGAACACCTTCGCGTACGCCAGCGCACGCTGGCCCTTCTGGAGCAGCGACTCCTGGCTCTCGTTCAGCTCCTGCCTCGCCGCGTCCAGCGCCGCCTGCACCCTGGCCACCGCCTCCGCCTTCTCACGCACGTGCGCCGCGGACTCTCCCAGCACCGCGGTGTCCACGTCCGGGAACTTCACGTCCGCCAGGTCCGTGGCGAACAGCTCGAGCAGCGCGCGCAGCGCGGGGGAGATGGAATCGTTCTCGGGGGTTTCGAACATGGACAGGCCTCCTCACAAGGCGTCGTTGGACGGCGCCTATCTGCCCAGATGTTCAGTGCCCTTTCAAGGGGGTCTTCTAACAGGCCGGAAAGTCGGCCCCGCAGCCACCGTCAAGGCCGGTGCTGATCAATCCACCCGCACCAGCCCCACCTCTCGCACCCCCGCCGACGGATCCACGTCCACCGCCAGGTAGTGCCGGCCCACCC
>NZ_RAWN01000285.1:0-9221 GCF_003668895.1 Corallococcus sp. AB045 | reverse complement strand
GGGACGACGAGGGCGCGTGGGACTTCGCCCCACTTGGGGTCGGGGACGCCGATGACGGCGACCTCGGCGACGTCGGGGTGGCCGGCGAGGACGCTCTCGACCTCGGAGGGGTGGATGTTCTCGCCGCCGGAGATGATGAGGTCCTTGGCGCGGCCCTCGATGCGGAAGAGACCGTCGGCATCGCGGGAGGCCAGGTCGCCGGTGTGGAGCCAGCCGTCCACGAAGGCGCGGGCGGTCTCCTCCGGGCGGCGCCAGTAGCCGGCGCACAGGTGGGGGCCGCGAAGGAGCAGCTCGCCCACGTCACCGGGGCGCTGTTCACCGTCGATGCGCGCTTCGACGTGGAAGAGGGGCACGCCGACGAAGCCCGGGTGCGAGCGCATGACGGCGTCGGGGAGGAAGAAGTTGTTGGGGCCGCCCTCGGTGAGGCCATAGCCGGTGCGGAAGGAGATGCCGCGAGCGAAGAAGCGCTCGAAGACGGGGGCGGGACAGGGCGCACCGCCGCTGATGAGCAGCTTGAGGCGGGAGAAGTCCACGGCCTCGAAGCGAGGATGCCGCTGCATCTCGATGAACATGGTGGGCACGCCGAACACGAGGTTCACGGAGCCCGAGTGGATGAGGTCGAAGCACTGCGCCACGTCGAAGGCACGGCACACGACGGAGGCACCGCCCGCGTACACCAGGGGCAGCGTGAAGACGTTGAGGCCGCCGGTGTGGAACAGGGGCGCGTTGAGCAGCGCCACGTCGTCCTGGGTGAGGCCCCAACTGACGACGGTGTTCACGGCATTGGCGGTGAGCGAGCCATGCGTAAGCACGGCGGACTTCGGAAGCCCGGTGCTCCCGCCGGTGGAGCACAGCACCCAGGGAGCATCCGCCTCCAGTTCGATGGAGGGCAGCGCGCCGGTCAGTTCGTCACGGGAGGAAAAGAGCGGATCCGTCAGGCAGATCCAATGCGCATGGTGCCGGGGGCGCAAGGCGTCCGCTTGAGCGCGGAACTCCGGCCCGAAGCAGACGACGGAGGGGGCGACATCGGAGAGCAGGCCGTGGAGTTCCTCCACGCCCAGGCGCCAGTTGAGCGGCTGGAGCACGGCGCCCAGCTTGGCGCAGGCGAACACGAGGTCCAGCGTCTCCACGCCGTTGTAGGCGAGCACCGCGACGCGGTCCCCCAGGCCCACGCCCAGGTCACGAAGCAGCAGCGCGGTCCGGTGGGCGGAGTCATTCCACTCCGCCCACGAGACGCGCCGCCCACCCCGGAGCGAATCAACGAGCGCCGTGCGCTCCGGGGCGAGCGAAGCCCGCCGGGCCAGCCAGTCGTGGACGATGGGCATTGCGGCTCCAGGCTAGACCACGATGCGATTCCTGCATCGGATTCTGGCTACTCGATCTGGTACCAGATCTACCCCTCCCACGAAGCTACTGGCACGATGCAGCGCCTGCCGCACTGCTGGAGATCGTCAGATGCCTTCCGCCGAGAGTCCCGGGCCGTCCCCTGCCAGTCCACCTGGGCGTCGGGCTCCCCTGCTTTCGCGCGTGACCCTGCGCGACTTCCGCAGCATCGAGGCTTGCGACGTCGCCCTCGGGCCACTCACCTTCCTCGTAGGCCCGAATGGTTCCGGCAAGAGCAACTTCCTTGATGCCCTTAGGTTCGTCACGGACGCCTTACGAACCTCCTTGGAACAGGCAATTCGAAGCCGGCAGGGGATTCACCACATCGTGCGCCGCGCAGTACCGGCCTCCATGCAATTCGGAATCCGCCTCGACTTTCATCTGCCCGAAGGCACGAGCGGCCATTATTCCTTCAGCCTTGGCAGCCAGCTTTTCGGGGGCTACTTCGTGCAGGAGGAGGAATGTTCCGTTGGAGAAGCCAGCTACCGCGTTTTCGACGGAGAGCTGGTCGTCAAGCCTTCCCCAGTAGCCCCTCCTGCATCACATGACCGTCTCTACCTGACCAACGCAGCAGGCCTCATCGAGTTCCGCCCCGTCTTCGATGCATTGTCGAACATGGGATTCTACAACCTCAATCCGGATCAGCTTCGTGCACTTCAGCCTCCCGACAAGGGGGAGTTCTTGATCCGTGACGGCTCCAATCTCCCAAGTGTCCTGGGGCGCATGGAGAAGCGCGCCGACGACACTACAACTCAGCGCATTGAGGAGTATCTCCGAGCCATCGTGCCAAACTTGAGGGGAGTGGAATCGTCTCCCGTCGGCCACATGGAAACCATTCAGTTCCATCAGCACGTCGAGGGTGATGACGAAGCCTGGGAGTTCCCGGCCGTCGACATGTCAGATGGGACACTCCGAGCGCTGGGTATTCTCGTCGCGCTGTTTCAGCCCCGGACCGAACCGCGGATCCACCTCGTGGGTATCGAGGAGCCTGAGGTCGCACTCCATCCAGCGGCCGCAGGCGTCCTGCGTGACGCGCTCCGAGATGCATCTCAGTACGCCCAAATTATTGTCACAAGTCACAGCCCGGAGCTGCTGGATGATCCCAGCATCCAAGCGGACGAGATTCTCTCGGTGGTGTCGGACCGCGGCCGCAGCATCATCGCACCAGTGGATGCGGAGACCCGGTCCGCACTCAAGGACCGGCTCTACACCGCGGGCGAGCTGCTGAAGGCCAACCAATTGTCTCCGGACAGGAAGGCGATCCCCCAGGCGGATCAGCTCAAGCTCTGGGAGCACGGCAACGAATGAAGCTGGGGCTCATCGTCGAGGGACACGGTGAAGTCATCGCCGCGCCCATCCTCGTGAGGCGCCTGACGCAGTGGTTGGCGCCCGCGGTTCATCCGGAAGTCCTCCTTCCCCATCGCATTCCACGAGGTCAGCTCGTCAAGGAAGACGGACTGCGCCGGGCCATCGAGCTGACGGCCCGGAAGGTGGGCGATACAGGCCGCATCCTCGTCCTACTGGATGCAGACAAGGACCTGCCCTGTGTGCTCGGGCCACGGCTCCTGGCCTGGGCACGAGCACAGCGCGCCAACCGGATCATCTCCGTGGTCGTTGCGCAGTGTGAATACGAAGCGTGGTTCCTCGCAGCAGCCGAGTCCTTGAGCAGCCAGCGAGGCCTTCCTGCCTCGCTGCGGGCTCCATCCGAACCAGAGAGCATCCGCGACGCCAAGGGCTGGCTCGGCAACCACATGCCCAGCGGCTACAGCGAAACCATCGACCAGCCCGCCCTGACCAGCGTCTTCGACCTCGAAGCCGCTCGCCGAGCGGACTCCTTCGACAAGCTCGTCCGGGACATGGGCACCCTGCTGAACGTCCCCGTCCCGCCGCGGCCCTGACCCGCGAAGCACGGGCGCGCCAAAACGCGCCCGTGCTCCTCACGTCACGCCATCAATCCCGCGAAACGAAGTGCGCGGAGATCTTGTTCCACACCGCCGGGGTGATGCCCATGCTCAGGTGGTCATAGGCCATGCCCTCCTGCTTCGCGTCGGCGGCCTTCTTCGTGGACGTCCAGCCCTGGGTGAGCTGGGTCATCGCCGCGATGCTCGCCTCGAAGAGCACGCCGTCGCTGCGCAGCGCGGACGTGGTGGACGTCATGCCGTCCGTCTCGAACGGGGTCGCCCCGCCCGCCGTGCCGTACAGCACGTAGAGCGACGGCAGGCGCGAATCCAGGCCGTGCTCCGCCAGGCGCGTGATGAACTTGCCGCCCATCTCCATGGCCGCGGCCATGCCCAGGCCGTCCATGATGCGGTACTTGCCGTAGCCCAGCGAGTCGGTCGCCTCCACGTTCAGGTTGCTCGTGTAGAGGCGTGCCGCGTGGTACGCGAAGCACGGCGAGCCCACCGGGTCGAACGCCGTCGTGCGGCACACGCGGTGGTCGCTGGACGCCATGTAGCCCGCGGCGAAGAACGGGTTGTACGGGTTGTAGATGAGCTTCGTGTCCAGCCAGGGGAAGTAGCGGTTCTCGTCCGGATCGATGTTGTCCCACGCGGACGCGCTGCGGTCCGGAATCGGGTACGTGCCACGCAGGTCATACGCCGCCTGCAGCTGGCCCGGGTACGCCGTCACGTACTTGCCGCTGTCGTTCACCGCGCCGAAGAGGCTCATGTTGTAGTCGTCGAACTTGAACGACGACGCGGACAGCCCCTGGTTCGTGTTCAGCGTCTGCAGCGTGCTGCTGGACACCGGCGTGCCCGTGCTGGACAGGCCCGTGATGTTCGACAGGTAGATGCGGCGGAAGTAGTCCGTCCACACGCCGCCGGAACCCGCGCACACGCTCTCCGCGTAGGGGTTCTTGAACCAGGGCACGTCGTACCCGAACGTCACGCACTGGAACGCGGAGAAGTACGTCCACGGCATCGGGCCACGGCCCACCGGCGCGTTGGAGGCCGTGCTCGCGATGGTCAGCGTGTGGATGGGGTGGCGGAAGTTCAGGTCGATGCCCTTGTGCGGGCCGGACAACGGCACGTACACGCGCACCGAGTCGTCATACGCCGGCACCTGCGACGCCTGCTCCTTGGCCAGACGCTCGAAGAAACGCGTCGTGCTGAAGCCGCCCCACGTGGCCGCGTTCTCCAGCCAGGGGTCCACCGCCAGCACGCCCTTGCTCCACGCCACCACGTCCACCCGCGCCACGCCCGGGTGCAGCGCCTTCACGCGCTGCACGGCGTTGGCCACGTGGATGGCGTGGTTGAAGTTGTCGCCGTGGAACGAGCCGAACGTCACCGCGTACACGCAGCGGTTCTTCGACTCCAGGTCCTGCACCATGCCCGTCAGCTGCGCCGCGCCGCCGTAGGTGCCGCCCGAACCGTTGTTGCCGTTGGGGAACAACCACACGTTCGCGTCCTGGATGGCGCCGTGCACCAGCAGCGTCGGCGTCTTGTTGACGTCGCAGGTGCGCGCCGCGGTGGCCCGCCCCTTGTGTAGCAGGACGAAGCGCGCCTCCGGCTTGGTGGGGCCGGGCGTGGGGCAGGCAGCCCCAGTCGACGAGGTGGCACAGCTGTTCCCGTAGTAGAGGTTGAACGCGTCCACCAGCTGCTGGTTCAGCGAACCGAAGTACGTCTTCAGCGGGTAGTCGCTGGACTGGAACGTGTCGTAGTTCCGCAGCTTCAGCGTGCGCGGGTTGTAGTACTCCGTGCGGAAGCGCTGCTTGCCTTCCAGCAACTCAATCTGACCCCAGGACCACGAGGGCGGCGTCAGCGTGCCCACCACGCGATAGGGGGTGGTGAAGTTGGTGGGGATGGCGTCGAAGTACGGGGCCAGGTCCGCGTCCAGCGGAGCCTCGGCCGTGGCGACGGACTCCTGCGCCTGGGGTGCTTCCGCGGGCGGTTCTGCCCCGCAACCTGCCATCAGCAATGCGGCCGTGAGCGACAAACTCCAGTTGCTTCGCATGCGGACCTCCGGTTGGGTGAAGGGTGCGGCGACAGCGGACTTCGACTGAGAGTGGACGCACGGGACACACGACGCCCCCCAGGGTCTCCCCGGAAAGGGCCTCGCGTGCCTTACCGCGCGTCAGGAACGCCTAGCGGGCGTGCTCCTGCAGGAACGGGACGAGCAGGTCGTGGAACTCCTTCGTCTTCTCCAGGTGCGGGCTGTGGCCCGTGTCCTGGAGGACGACCTCGCGGTAGCGGCCGCCGTTGGCCGCGTAGCGCTCCATCACCTTGCGCATCTGCGACACCATGGGCTGCGGCGGGTACTGGGCATCCCCGGGCCAGCCGGGCACCGCGCCCAGCTTGCCCAGGAAGCCGAAGTCGAACAGTGACGTGTCGGAAACGATGGCGTCGTCCGCGCCGCGGATCCACAGCACGTCCGGCCCCTTCGTCAGCGCCGCGAAGGAGGAGGTGTTGTAGTAGGCCGGCGCCATGGCGTTGTTCATGCCCGTGGTGCCCGGCGCCACACCCGGCCAGTTCGTCGACGTGGAGAAGTTGCCCGGGTACAGCTCGTCCGACACGTGCGTGTCCAGCACGGAGTCCAGGAGCATCTCCTCGTCCGGGTGGCGGAACGGCGGCTTCACGTAGCAGCCGTTCATCACGTTGCGCGGCGACGTCTGCGACTCCGTGGAGCGGTCCTTCGTCTTCAGCCGCTGCACGAAGTCCGGGTTGGCCGTACCGCCGCCGGAGCCCGCGAAGTCCGCCCAGCACGGCGTGCCGTCCGCGTCCTTCGTGCCACCGAAGCCGTAGGGAGACAGCGGCGCCTCCACCACCAGCCCGGCCACGCGCTCCGGGTGGTCGATGGACAGCTGCATCACGATGCCCGCGCCCGCCGAGTGCGCCACGAACACCGCGCGCTTCAGCGACAGCGTGTCCATCAGCGCCACCAGGTCATCCGCGAAGTCGCGCATGCCGCGCGTCGCGTCGATGGTCTTCGCCTCCGTGTGCCCGTAGCCGCGCATGTCCGGCGCGATGCCCCGGAAGCCCTCGGGCAGCGTCTTCATCAGCGACTCGAAGAACGCGGACGAGGAACAGTTGCCGTGCACGAAGATGACGGGAAAGCCGTCCTCGCCCACGAGCCGCGCGCGCACCCGGAGCCGCTGCGTGGGGATGTCCCGGATCTCGACCTTCCTGGATGTATCAGCCATGTGCGCGCTCCTGGTTGCGTTGCTTGAGAGAGGAAAATCCGTGCGTCACGAAGCGGCCCGCGCGTCAGCGGCGATGGCCGCCTCGCGCAGCTCGCGCTTGAGAATCTTCCCGGCCGGGGACACCGGCAGGGACTTCACCAGCTCCACCCGCTTGGGGACCTTGAAGCGTGCCACCCGGCCCTTGAGGTGCTCGAGCAGCGCCTCCGCCGAGGCCTCGGCCCCGGGCTTGAGCACCACGTAGGCGCGGCCCGCCTCGCCCCACTTCGCGTCCGGCACGCCCACCACCGCGCACTGCTGCACGGCGGGGTGCTCGTAGAGGACGGACTCCAGCTCCAGCGGGTACACGTTCTCTCCGCCGGAGATGAACATGTCCTTCTTGCGGCCCGCGATGGTGAAGAAGCCATCCGCGTCCACGCGCGCCAGGTCCCCGGTGTGGAACCAGCCGTCCGCACTGATGGCCTCCTTCGTGGCGGCGTCGTCCTCGAAGTAGCCGGAGCACATGGAGGGCCCCTTCAGCACCAGCTCCCCCACCCCGCCCACGGGCACCACGTGGCCGGCGTCGTCCACCAGCTTCGCGTCGATGAAGTAGTTGGGCCGGCCAATGGAGCCCGCCTTGGACACCGCGAACTCCGGCCCCATGCTGAAGATGCCCGGGCCGAACTCCGTCATGCCGAAGCCCTGCTTGAAGGGCACCGGGTGCACCGCCTGCCACGCCTGGAGCAGCGGCACCGGCAGGGGCGCCCCACCGCTGGTCACGAAGCGCACGGAGGAGAAGTCCGTCCCCTTCCAGCGCGGCGAATCCATCAACTGCTGGTACTGCGTGGGCACCGCGAAGAAGAGCGTCACCTTCTCCTTCGCCACCAGGCCCAGCATCTCGTCCGGGTCCCACCGGCGCATCAGCACCACGGTGCCACCCGCGGTGAGCAGGGGCAGCGTGTAGACGAGCAGCCCGCCCGTGTGGAACAGCGGCGTGTGCGTCACCGTCACGTCGCCCTGACGGATTTCATGCACCAGCGTGTTGAGCGTGTTCCACGCCACCATGCGGTACGAAATCTTCGCGCCCTTGGACCGGCCGGTCGTGCCGCCGGTGAAGAGCAGGCAGAGGATGTCCTCCTCGCTCACCGCGTCGTTCGTCACGGGAGCGGCGGGCGCGTACGCCATGGCCTTCTCGTACGGATCCGCACCCGGCAGGCCCTGCGCTTCCAGCGACACCAGGCGCAGGCCGTCACCCACGTGCTCGCGCACCTGGGCCACCGCGTCCTTGAAGTCGTCCCCGAACAGCAGCACGCGCGGGCGGATGGCGCGCACGCCCTCCGTCAGCTCCGCCGCGTGCAGCCGCCAGTTGTAGGGCACGAAGACGGCGCCCAGCTTCCCGCACGCGAACAGCGTGTCCAGGTACTCCACGCCGTTGTGCGCGACGATGGCCACCCGGTCGCCACGCTGCACGCCCGCCACGTCCCGCAGCCAGCCCGCGAGCGCGTTGGCGCGCGCGTTCATCTGCCGGTAGGTGAAGCGGCCCGCGTCCTTCCGGGCCACGTCCACCACGGCCACCGCGTCCGGCCAGTAGAGGGCACCCCGCCCCATCCAGTCCCCGATGAACATGCGAAGAACTCCTGTCTGAATGAGGCGGGGTATGGGGGGACTAAGCCGTCCAGCGGTAGAGGGCGGACGCCATGGCGAGGCCACCGCCACTGGCGCAGAAGGCGACCAGGTCGCCCTTCTTCACCTTGCCCTGCAGCACCGCGTCGTCCAGCGTCATGGGGATGCAGGCGGAGCCCGTGTAACCCCACTTGTCCATCGTGTAGTGCGCCTTCTCCATGGGCTGGTTCAGCGCCTTCATCGTGGCTTCGATGGTGCGCAGGTTGAGCTGCGTGAAGACGAACAGCTTCACGTCGTCCAGCGTCTGGTCCGCGCGCTTGAGCAGCGTGTCCAGCAGGATGGGCCAGCGCTCGGTGTTGAACGTGGAGGGGAACTTGCGCACGAACTGCACCGCGGGCTTGCCGTCCGTCAGCGCCAGCGTCTCCGCCGTGGCGGGCCGGTTCGTGCCGCCCGTGTAGATGCCCAGCGCGTCGTGGTACTCGCCGTTGGCGAGCAGCTTCGCGCCCAGGAAGCCCGGCTTGTCGGACGCGCCCAGCACCACCGCGCCCGCGCCGTCCGCGAACAGCGTGCAGGTCTTCTTGTCCTTCCAGTTCACGTACCGGGTCATCCCGTAGGCGCCCACCACCAGGATGCGCTGGTAGCTGTCGTCCGCGGAAATCGTCTTCGACGCCACGTCCAGCGCCGTCACCCAGCCCGCGCACGCGGCGTTGATGTCGTACGTGCCCGCGTTCACCGCGCCCAGCTTGGCCTGCACCACGGACGACGTGCCGGGGCTCAGGTAGTCCGGCGTGTCACTGGCCACGAGCACCAGGTCCAGGTCCTTGGGGTCCACCTTCGCGCGGGCCAGCGCCTCCTTCGCGGCGGCCACGGCCAGGTCGCTGGTGGCCTGATTGTCCGCCATCACGTGGCGCTGCTTGATGCCCACGTTCTGCTGGAGCCACTCGTCCACCTTCTCGCCCAGGATCTTCTCCACGTCGGCGTTGGTGAGGAGCTTCTCGGGGACGTAGCGGCCGGTGGACAGGATGTTCGCGTAACGCATGACGGTGTTTCAGCTCCGGGGACCGCGTGACGGACGGCGGGGGGACGGCTTCGACTTCGGGGG
>NZ_RAWN01000284.1:0-9340 GCF_003668895.1 Corallococcus sp. AB045 | reverse complement strand
CTACACCAACCGCTTCCCCGACGACGCGGCCTGGTGACATGCCCACCGCCCCCTTCGAGTTCGCCACCGCCACCCGCGTCCTCTTCGGCCCGGGCCGCGTCCAGGAAGTCCCCGACCTCGTGCGAGGACTCGGCGGCCGGAAGGTCCTGCTCGTCACCGGCACCAACCCTGCCCGCGCCGAACCCGTTCGCGCCGGGCTCGAACGGCTGGGCATCCCTTCCGCCGCCTTCCGCGTCCCGGGCGAGCCCACCGTCGAGCTCGCGCGTGAAGGCACCGCCGCCGCCGTGGACTCCGGCTGTGACACCGTGGTCGCCATCGGCGGAGGCAGCGCGCTCGACGCGGGCAAGGCCATCGCCGCGCTCGCCGCCAACGGGGGCGACCCGCTGGACTACCTGGAGGTCATCGGCCGGGGGCAGGCGCTGACGAAGCCGTCACTGTCGTTCGTGGCCGTTCCGACCACGGCGGGCACCGGCTCGGAGGTGACTCGCAACGCGGTGCTGGGCTCGAAGGAGGCCGGCGTGAAGGCCAGCCTGCGCAGCCCGATGATGCTCCCCCGCGTCGCCCTGGTGGATCCGGATCTGCTGGAGCATGCGCCCGCGGACGTGCTCGCGGCGGGCGGACTGGACGCGCTGTCGCAGCTCATCGAGCCGTTCCTGTCCATCCGCGCCCAGCCGCTCACGGACGCGCTCGCACGCGAAGGCATGCAGCGCTCGGCGCGCTCCCTGCGCAAGGCCGTGCTGCACGGCCCCGGCCCGGCGGAGCGCGAGGACCTGGCCATCGCCAGCCTCTTTGGCGGCCTGTGCCTCGCCAACGCAGGCCTGGGCGCGGTGCATGGCTTCGCGGCGCCTTTGGGCGGGATGCTCGGCGCGGCCCATGGCGCGCTGTGCGCCGCGCTGCTCGGGGCCACGCTGGAGCTGAACCTGGAGGCGCTGCGCTCGCGTGCTCCGGAGCACCCCGCCCTGCCCCGCTTCCGCGAGCTGGCGGTGCTGCTCACCGGCCAGTCCAACGCCCGCGCCGAGGACGGCATCACCTGGGTGAAGGACCTGGTCCACGCCGTGCGCATCCGGGGCCTGCGCGACATGGGCCTCACCGGCGCGGCCATCCCGGAGCTCGTCACCAAGGCCCGCGCCGCCAGCAGCATGAAGGGCAATCCGCTCCCGCTCACGGACGCGGAGTTGACGGCGCTCGTCGAACGGTCGATGTGAGGACCCACCCATGAAACCCGCCGCCCTCGTCCCCGTGGTGCTCGAACGCCTTCGCGAGAAGTACCCCGACGCGAAGTACGAGCTGAACTGGAACACGCCCTTCGAGTTGCTCGTGGCCACCATCCTGGCCGCGCAGTGCACCGACGAGCGCGTCAACCGCGTCACCGCCGAGCTGTGGAAGAAGTACGACGGCCCCCAGGCGCTCGCGGACGCGGACACCGCGGAGCTGGAGGAGGACCTCAAGCCCACCGGCTTCTTCAAGCAGAAGACCAAGACGGTGCAGGCCGTGAGCCGCGCGCTGCTGGACGCCCACAAGGGCGAGGTGCCCGACCGCATGGAGGACCTGGTGGAGCTGCCCGGCGTGGCGCGCAAGACGGCCAACGTCGTGCTCAACACGGCCTTCAATCAGGCCTCCGGCGTCATCGTGGACACGCACGTGGCCCGCGTCAGCCAGCGCCTGGGCCTGACGAAGCAGGAGAAGGCAGAGGCCATCGAGGCGGACCTGATGAAGCAGGTGCCCAAGGACGACTGGACCTTCTTCGGCCCCGCCGTGGTGCTGCATGGCCGCTACACCTGCGTGGCCAAGAAGCCCAAGTGCCCGGAGTGCCTCCTCAACGACGTGTGCCCCAAGCTGGGCGTGGCCTGAGCCGTCACAGGTGCGCGAGCACCGCCAGCGTCAGCACCCAGTCCAGGCCGGCCTCGAGGAAGTAGTAGGTGGAGCCGTCCAGCGAGGTGCCGAACCCGGTGCCCAGGTGGCCCAGGGGGCCCGCGAAGAACTTCATGCCCAGCTCGGCCCCCAGGTTGATGGGGGTGCGCCGCGAGGACGAGTCATCCAGGTACGGGCCCACCAGCGCCCGGCCATAGGGCGCGAACCAGTTCGTCACGAAGTGCTGGTAGCCCACGGTGGCGTTCAGCGACACCTGGTTCGGGCCCAGGCCCACGTTGGCGCCCAGCGTCAGCCGCCGCGCCTTGAGCCCCATGGGCTGCACGTTCACGTCCAGAGCCATGCCCATGCCGCCGTCGAACGGGACGCGCCAACCCAGCGCGAACTCCGTCGTCGACTTGTCGATGGAGAGCGCCTCGTAACGGAAGTGCGCCGCACCCGCCACGTCCCCGCGCGCGTCCTGGAGGTCCGCGAGCGCCAGCGTGGCCTCCTCCGAGTCCTCGTCATACGCCTTGCGCAGCGGCGGCTCCGCGCCGTCCAGGTCGCCCCTCGACAGCCGGTCCTTGCCCTGCGACAGGCAGGCGGACGAGGAGCCCATCGCGCACGCAAGCCCCAGTGCCCGGTCCGCATCCTCCGTCCGGTTGTCCACCTGGAGCTGCTTCGCCCAGGTCTCGCAGGCCCAGGCGCTCCCGCCGTCGCACTTCTCCTCCAGGGTGGGGACGCGCGTCATCTCGCTCGTCGTCACGCACGCCACCGTCAGCAAACACGGCAACAGGCACGACACACGGAGCAGGGACTGAAAGGGACCACGGAGGGCTGGGGCCGCAACCATGGTCCACATTCAAACACACCGCCGGACCTCGGCGTGTCCGGCGCGTTGCGTCTTTCAGCGTTCTTCCAGCGGCCCCTCCCCGTCGTGGAGGACGCCCGGGTTGCGTCCGATGTCCGGCCCGTCCCCGCTGCGCTCGTCGACCTTCTGCTCCTCGGAGGCCGTGTCACCCGAGCCGCCCACGCCTTCCCGGAAGCCGTCAGCGGCCTCGCGGCTGGACTCGCTGAGGCTCTCCGCGGCCCGGCTGGCGCCGTGCTGGACGTCCTTGGCGGCCTCGCCTACCTCCTGGCCGACCTGACGGGCGTTCTCGTTGACGGCCTGCTGCTGGCGCTCATTGCAGCCGGCCGTGAAGCTCACGGTTCCAATCACACCCAGCACGACGAGCCCGTTGAAGCGGCGTGTCCACATGGTCGTCTCCCCGAGGGTCCCGGCCCTCTGGCGTGAAACGTAGGCACGCCTGCGCCCCAACGAAGGCCTGGCTTCCCTCCCGGAAGGGCTCGGGGCGCCGCTTGCCTGTCAGCCCCCGGCAGCGCGGGTCTTGCGGAAGGCCTCCGGGGACGTGCCCCACCAGCGCTTGAAGGCGCGGTGGAAGGCGGCCGGATCCGCGTACCCCAGCAGGAAGGACACCTCCGCGATGGACATGCGCCGCTGGAGGTAGCCCTGGGACAGCTCGCGCCGCAGCGCCTCCACGATGCCCGCGTAGGTGCGCCCCTCCGCCGCCAGCTGGCGCTGCAACGTGCGGGGTGGAACGCGCAGGGCCCTCGCCACCGCGGCGAAGGAGAAGTCGCCTCCCGCCAGCGTCCGCCGCACCTGTTCGCGCACGCGGTCCGACAGGGTGTCCGCGACGGGCAGCCGCTCCAGGGCGCGGCGGGCGTGATGCTCGAACACGGCGTTGAGCAGCGCGTCCGCGTGGACGAAGGGCCGGTCCGCGTCCCCGGCGGAGAACTCCAGGTCGTTCGCCGGGGCGTTGAATTCCAGAGGACAGCCGAAGAGGGACTCGTGTTCGCGCAGGTCCGCGGGCGCCGGGTGGACGAAGCGCGCGCACAGGGGCCGCACGTCCGCGCCGGTGAAGACGCGGATGCCCGTGGCCAGCTGCACCAGCGCCACCTCCGCCAGATGCCGGTGCGCGGGCCGCCACGAGGGGCCCACGGGCGAGAAGCGCATGCGCACGCCGCGCGGCGTGTCCTCCACGACGAAGCGCTCGCCGTCGCCCCACACGCGCTGGTACCGGCAGCCGCGCACCATGGCCTCGCGGAGGTTGGCGCTGGTGAGGATGACGAGCGACGCGGGGTCGTCCGCGTCCATCACGTCCATGCCCGCCATGTGCAGCCCCAGGTTGTCATCCCCGGTGAGCGACACGGCCCGCTCCAGGATGTCGTCCAGCACGGCGTAGGGGATGCGCGCTTCCGGGTCGCCCAGGTCCGACCACCGCAGCCCCACCTCCTCGCAGAGCCGCTCCGCGGGAACGCCGCGCTTCGCCGCTGCGAGCAGCCCCTGCCGGGCCAGGCGGGCGGAGAGCGAAGGGGGAGCGGAGGACGCCACGAGCAGGGACGCTAGCGACCGTCTGGCGCGGGCGGCAAGCCGTTCTGGCGCCAGCGGTCAGTGCATCGCACGCACGCGGGCGGCACCTTGTCCCGCATGGACTCCACCGCCACCGAGCACCCCGCCCTGCTGCCCCGCCTGCACCTCTTCGAGCTGATTGATCAGCCCTGGTATCCGCGGGCGGCGCGCAACCTGTCCACGGACTACCTGCACGCGGTGTCCACGCGAATGGGGTTGTTCGACGCGGCGGCGGACGTGCTCGCGAAGGGGCTCCATGCGTCCGGCACGGACACGCTGGTGGACCTGGGTTCCGGCGGCCAGGGGCCCGTGCCCCGCCTGCAGAAGCTGCTGGAGGCCCGCCACGGATTGAAGACGCGGGCGGTGCTCACGGACCTGTACCCCAACGCCGAAGCCGCCGAGCGGGCACGGGCGGAGGGCGCCACGTACCTGCCCCGGCCCGTGGATGCGCGGCAGGTGCCAGAAGACCTGCGCGGCATGCGGACGCTCTTCAACGCCCTTCACCACTTCCGCCCGGAGGAGGTGCGCGAGGTGATGGAGGACGCACAGCGGCAGGGCGAAGCCTTCGCGGCCTTCGAGGTCGTGCACCGCACGCCGGGCGGAGTGCTGGGCACGCTGCTCGTGCCGCTGCTGGTGCTGCTCTTCACGCCGCTCATCCGGCCGCTGACGCCGCTGCGCCTGCTGCTCACCTACGCGGTGCCGGTGGCGCCGTTGGCGCTCGCTTGGGACGGGCTGGTGTCCACGCTGAGGGCCCACAGGCCGGAGGAGCTGAAGGCCCTGACCCAAGGCCTCCAGCGTCCCGGCTACACGTGGGAGGTGGGCGTGGTGCGTGAGAAGGGCAAGGGCGCCGTCACCTATGTGCTCGGGATGCCGGGCGCGGAAGGTCTCGATGCGGGCTGACACCTCCCAGCGCGTGCGCGTGTCCCGCAGCGGGTCCAGCCTCAGTCCTCCGTCTCTTCATCCGAAGGCGCCGGCTCCTGAGGGAACTCGTCTTCGGGGTCGTAGGCGTCGCTCTCGTCCATCCCCGTCTCATCCTCGGCGGGTTCGGCGCTGGGCTCGTCCTCTTCCGTCGTCTCCTCTTCTGGGTCGAAGGCATCCCGCTCGTCCAGCGGTGGCCCTCCCAGGAGGGGGGCGTGGACGGTCGCGGGCTTGTCGAACCGCAGACGGACCGGCGCCTTCTCCGGCTTCGACTCGCATCCCCGCGCATCCAGGAACAGGTCCAGCGCGACCACCTCGTCCCAGCGCTGGCTGTCCGCGAGCTCGACCCTCTCGGTGAAGGTCTTCGTCGCCCCGGCCGCCAGGCTGCGCATGCTCAGGTTGTTCGCCAACACGGAGGCCCTGTCCTCGCTCACGTCCTCGTCCTCTCCATACCCCTGGACGCAGACCTGGGCATTGATGCGCCGCCTGCTCACGTTCTTCAGCGTGTATCGGAGTTGGTACTCGTCGCCTTCGCCGCCCTGCCACAGCGTGACGCCGGACAGCTCGATTTCTTCCGGCTCCAGCGCTCCTGGCCGCCGGGGGGCCGGCGCGTCCGCGGCGGCGGGCTCTCCCGTGGCACGCAGTCGCAACGGCTCGCTGGCCGCCTGGAAGTCGGCCCCCTCGCAGCGCATCCCCTTGACCGTGAACAACAGCACCGTCAGGACCGAATCCCAGTCCTCCTCCGGCAGGTAGATGTTGTCGTTGAAGACGTCGTCCGTGCCGCCCTTCACGGTGATGCTTCCCAGGCTCCGTTCATGGGTGACGAAGCCCCTCTCGTCGAGCAGCGCCAGGCAGGCCTCCCCACGTCCCTGCGCCGTCCCGGGGTTGGTGAGCGTGTACGTGACGTTCACGAAGTACGGGTTCCGCTTGAGCGTCACGCCGGAGAACTTCAGCGGCTTCGCCACCGGCTTCGTTTCTGGGACACCCGCCTGGGCCACGGCCACCACGCCCGCGTCCACCGGCGCGCTCGCCCGCGGCTGTTCCTTCTTGCAGCCCGCCCCCCACAGCGCCGCGCTCCCCACGAGCCACGCGCACAGGGCCCGCACCCGCCAGTCACTCCGCATCATGAGGAACCTCTTCACCGCGGGCCTCCGCCGGGGGGGTGACGGGATGGCCCGGGCCGCCTGCCCCATCCGACATCACGCAGCCATAGGGGCCCACGAAGTAGCGCAGCACCGTCGCCTCCTCCCAGTGACTGGCGCGATGAAAGGCGACGGGGGCCGTCTGGGTCGCCGAAGCCTTGGGGGCCAGGTCGAACTCCCCGACATCGACCTCTTCCAAGGCGCGTGAGCCCTCTTGCGCATAGGCCCGCAGGCACCCCGACCCCGAGGCCCGGTGGTCACTCACGTTCTTCACCGTGAACGTGAGGGAGGGGCCCGCCGGAGTCCCGGTCTGGCGCAGCTGGAGGCCGGACACCGCGAAGTTCTCCGCCAGCGACTCCGGCGGTGGATCGGGCAGCGGCAGGTCCGCGGGCGCGGGGGTTCCCGTCGGGAGCATCCGGAAGGGCTCACTGGCCGGCTTGAGGGGAGTGTCGGAGCAGGAGTCGTTGGACGCCGTCGTGAAGAGCCTCAAGGAGTGGACCTGGTTCCACTGCAGATCGTCCACGTGCGTCCGGTCCTCGAACGTGTCCTCCAACCCGCCCTTCACGGTGATGCTCCCCAGCCACCGGACCTCGATGGCCAGTTCGTGCGCGTCGAGCAGCATCAGGCACACCTTCCCGCGCGCCTGCGCCGTGCCCGGGTTGGTGAGCGTGTAGGTCACGGTCACGTCGCCGTCTTCCACGCGCTGGAGCCCCACGTTCGAGAAGCGCAGCGGCTTCGCCACCTTCTCCACCGGCCCCGCCGCCGGCATGCCCGCGTCCACCGCCACGACGCCCGCGTCCACCGGTGCGCTCTCAACGGGCTGTTCCTTCTTGCATCCCGTGGCCCACGCCACCGCGAGCCCCAGGAACAGCACGCCCCACGCGTGCCCTCGCCGCTGATCACTGCGCGTCATGAAGCCCCCTCCACTGCACTCTTCCGTCGGGGTTTCATATGGGACACCGCCACGGCGCGGCAAGGCAGCCCCACGTCGCGCGTGCTTGACGCGGCAGGGCCGGAGCGCTCGGATGCGCGGCACCTATGCCCACTCCCAAGCTGCTCACCCGCGCGGAAGCCACCGACTACCAGGAAACGTCCCGCAGCGCCGACGTGGTTGCCTTCGTCGACGCCCTCTGTGCCCAGACGAAGCTCGCGAAGCGCGTGGACTTTGGCCAGAGCGGTGAAGGTCAGCCGCTCATGGCGCTCATCCTCAGCGACCGAAACTGCTTCACGCCGGAGCTGGCGCAGAAGCAGAAGAAGATCGTCGTGATGGTGGAGGCCAACATCCACGCCGGTGAGGTGGAGGGCAAGGAGACCCTCCAGGCGCTCGCGCGCGACCTCACGCTCACGTCCCTGGGCAAGAAGCTGTTGGACCGGCTGTGCCTCGTGTTCGTCCCCAACTTCAACCCGGACGGCAATGATCGCATCAGCAAGGGCAACCGCGCGTTGGATTTGAAGAACCTGGAGGGCCAGGTGAACCCGCCCGGTGGCGTGGGCATGCGCTACACGGGCGAGGGCTGGAACCTCAACCGCGACAACATGAAGCAGGAGGCGCCGGAGACGCGCGCCATGGCCAAGCTGTACCAGACGTGGTGGCCGCACCTCTTCGTGGACTGCCACACCACGGACGGCAGCATCCACGGGTTCGATCTCACCTTCGACATCCCGCACGGCAACGCGGACCTCATGCACATGTCGCGGGACTTCAACCGCGAGCTGGCCGAGCGCGTGTCCGCCGCCGTGAAGAAGAAGCACGGCTTCGACAGCTTCTGGTACGGCAACTTCCTCAAGGAAGGCGACCCGACCTCCGGCTGGCACACCTACCCCGCGCTGCCCCGCTTCGGCAGCCACTACCGGGGCCTGCTGGGCCGGCTGGACGTGCTGCTGGAGACCTACAGCTACATCGACTTCCCCCGCCGCTGCGCCGTCATCCGCGCGTGGGTGCTGGAGCTCATCCGCGACGCCGCCCGCTACGCGAAGGACTACCGCACCGCCACTTCCTTCGAGGAGGCCGCCATCATCGCGCGCGGCAAGTCCCCTGACGCGAAGGAATGGGTGGGCATCAACTTCGGCGTCGCCCAGCGCGACGCGGAAGGGGCGCTGGTGTTCGACTACCCGGCCTACGTGCTGGGCAAGGACATCGCCGCCATCAACTCCTTCGACGAGGCCAGCATCCAGGCGCGCCGCTACCCGGGCAAGCGCAAGAAGGTCTACAAGACGCCGCACTACCGCACCTTCGTGCCCACGCAGTCGGTGAGCACGCCGTCCGCGTACCTGGTGCCCGCGTCGCTCGCGTCCCGGCTGGAAGGCCACGGAATCCGCTTCGAGAAGCTGGCCAAGGCGCAGCGCTTCCAGGTGGACAGCTACCGCATCGCCCGCCGCGAGCAGACCTTCAGCCCGGACGTCGCCGCCAACGTGCCGCCCCCCGGCCAGGACGAAGTCCCCTTGAGCCAGAAGCCCAAGCCGGTGCGCTTCGAGACCATCCTCACCGTGGCCCCCGAGCGCTCCGAGCGCGAGTTCCCCGCCGGCACCCTCAAGGTCCCCACCGACCAGCGCACGGGCACGCTCATCACCTACCTGCTGGAGCCGCACTCGGACGACGGCTTCTGCCGCTGGCAGTTCCTGGATGACAGCCTCACCGTGGGCGAGCTGTACCCCATCCACCGCGTCGTGGAGGCCACGCGCCCCCCCCTGAAGGTGGAGTAGGCAGTACACCGCCGGACGCCTCCTCGCCCCCGGGTTTGTCAGCCCCGGGGGCATTGGCCCTAGACTGGAGCCCGCAGGACCCGCGGAGATGGTGCGGGGGCACGCGGGAGGCCCCGGATGGCTGGCATGCGGCAAACGCCCCGAGGCACGCGCCCTCCGGGGCGCACAGGCGTAGCGCGCGTCTGGGGACTCGTGGCCCTGGCCCTCTGCATGGCCCTGGGCTTCGTCGCCGTGCGCGTCTGGAAGCAGCGGGGCTCCGGGCCGGAGACGCCCGCGCTGTGGCTCACGGATGCCACCCACCGTCCCCTGGAGGTGCGGC
>NZ_RAWN01000283.1:0-9394 GCF_003668895.1 Corallococcus sp. AB045 | reverse complement strand
GAGACAGGGGAGGGGACAGGTCATGAGGTGGGATGAGATGGGCGAGTCGCCCGGATGGGACAGGTCGGTGTCGCGGGACGCGAGCGTGGACGGTGGGACGGCTCGCGGTGGGCGGGGCTCCGTCCTCGCGGTGGTGGCGGAGAAGCCCTCCGTGGCGCGCGACATCGCCCGGGTGCTCGGTGCCACCGAGCGCGGCGAGGGCTTCCTGCGCGGCAACGGCTACGTCGTGACGTGGGCCATTGGCCACCTGGTGGGCCTGGCCCAGCCGCATGAGATTCACCCCGAGTGGAAGAAGTGGCACCGCTCGCAGCTGCCCATGCTGCCGGGGGACTGGCCGCTGGTGGTGTCGTCCAACACGAAGGACCAGTTCGAGGTCGTCCGCCGCGTGATGAACGCGCCGGAGGTGTCCGCGGTGGTGTGCGCCACGGACGCCGGCCGCGAGGGCGAGCTCATCTTCCGGTACATCTACGACGCCGCCGCGTGCCGCAAGCCGGTACAGCGGCTGTGGGTGTCGTCGCTCACCGAGCGCGCCATCCGCGATGGCTTCCAGCACCTCAAGGACGGCAAGGCCTACGCGCCGCTGGCCGCCGCCGCCATGGGGCGCAGCCGCGCGGACTGGCTCGTGGGCATGAACCTGTCGCGCCTCTACACGCTGGCGAGCGGCACCTACGGCAACATGCTGTCCGTGGGACGCGTGCAGACGCCCACGCTGGCCATGGTGGTGGAGCGCGAGCTGGCCATCCGCGACTTCGTGCCCCGGGACTACCTGGAGGTCGTGGCCACCTTCTCGCCTCGCGGCAAGGGCGCGCCCGTGGGGGCTCGCTATCAGGGCACGTGGTTCCGCTCGGGGCCGGACGGCAAGCCGGTGATTCCGCCCGGCTACGAGTCCGTGCGCGAGGCGCGCCGGCTGGACGCGGACGGCGTGGAGGCGGGCCGTGTCATCGACCGCGTGCGCAGCGGCAACGCGGTGGTGGAGTCGCTGGACGCGGAGACGAAGCGGATGCCGCCGCCGCTGCTCTACGACCTCACGGAGCTCCAGCGCCACGCGAACCGGCTCTACGGCTTCAGCGCGCAGCGCACGTTGGAGGTCGCGCAGGCGCTCTATGAGAAGCACAAGCTGCTGAGCTACCCGCGCACCGCGAGCCGGCACCTGTCGGAGACGGTGGCGGACACGCTGCCGGAGGTGGTGCGCGCCATCGCCTCGCCCTACCAGGAGGACCTGGCGCCGGGCACGGGCGAGCGCCCGCTGGGCAAGCGCTACGTGGATGACTCGAAGGTGACGGACCACCACGCCATCATCCCCACGCCCATGCCGGCGTCCGGCGTGCGGCTGTCTCCGGACGAGCAGCGCCTCTATGACCTGGTGTGCCGGCGGCTGCTCCAGGCGTGGCACGAGGACCACGTCTGGAAGGTGACCACGGTCATCACCGCGGTGACGTCCAAGGGGGACGCGGGGCCGGTGGTGGACCGCTTCCACAGCGCGGGCACGCAGGTGGAGAAGGTGGGCTGGAAGGTCCTGGACGTAGGGGGCGGGCAGAAGGCGCCGCGCCTCAAGCCGGAGGGCAAGAAGGGCGCGGACAAGGACAAGGAGGAGGAGCCGGACGACGAGCCGCAGGACCTGCCTCCGGGGCTCGCGCGCGGACAGGCGCAGACGGTGGAGGACGTGGAGGCGGTGAAGAAGCGCACGCGCCCGCCGCCGCGCTTCACGGAGGCGACGCTCCTGACGGCGATGGAGTCCGCGGGGCGCACGCTGGATGAGAAGGAGCTGGTGGACGCGATGCGCGACACGGGGCTGGGCACGCCCGCCACACGCGCCGCGACCATCGAGCTGCTGCTCGAGCGCGAGTACCTGACCCGCGAGGGCAAGCGCCTGGTGGCCACGGAGAAGGGCATCCACCTCATCGGGGTGGTGCACCCGGATGTGAAGTCCCCCGTGATGACGGGGCAGTGGGAAGCGTGGCTCCAGCGCATCGAGCGCGGTCAGGGCGCGCTGGATTCGTTCATGAGTGGCATCGAGGCGTATGTGCGGGAGGTCGTGGGCCAGGCGCCCACGTCGCTGCCTCCCACGCCTGCGCAGACTGGACCTGCGCCCGCGAGCGGACGCTTCGAAACCAGCCGGCCGCACCCCGCGCAGGGCCCCACGGAGGAACTCTTCCGGACCCGTGAGGCCGCGACCGCCACCGTCCAGAGCGCGGCCCGTGCCAACACCGCGCGCAATGAAGTCGGAGCCTCCGCGCTCGGTGGCGCCGGAGCCCACCTCGGTGGTGCTCATCACGCGGCGGGGACTTCCGCACACACAGGACCCTCACGGCCAGCGACGGGCGCTCCGGCTCACGGCTTCCACGGTGACGCGGGGGGCTGGACGGGTGCAGCCACCGGGAGCACCGCCCGGGCCGCGTCGCCACACGTGCAGGAGCGCCCTCCCACGATTCCCTCCGCGGAGGTGCGCACCGCCTTCGTGCAGGCCTCCTCCGAGGGCTTCGGCCGGGCCAAACGCCAGCCTCAAACCGTGAACATGGGCAGCACCCGGCCAGAGCGCGTGCACCGCGCGCCCACGCCTCCGGACAAGCTGCGCGGCCTCCTCAAGGAGGCCTTCGGCTTCAACGAATTCCGCCCGTACCAGGAAGAGGTCTGCCGCGCGGCCACGTCCGGCGAGGACCTGCTGCTGGTGATGCCCACGGGCGCGGGCAAGTCGCTCTGCTACCAGCTGCCGGGCCTGGCTCGCGCGGGCACCACCGTCGTCGTCAGCCCGCTCATCGCGCTGATGGAGGACCAGGTGCTGAGGCTCCAGTCGCTGGGCTTCGCCGCGGACCGCATCCACTCCGGCCGCGACCGGGCCACCTCCCGGCAGGTCTGCGCCGAGTACCTCGAAGGCCGCCTGGACTTCCTCTTCATCGCCCCGGAACGCCTGGGCGTCCCCGGCTTCGTGGAGCTCCTGGCCCGCCGCACGCCCTCGCTCATCGCCATCGACGAGGCGCACTGCATCTCGCAGTGGGGCCACGACTTCCGTCCGGACTACCGGCTGCTGGGCTCGCGCCTGCCGCTGTTGCGTCCCGCCCCCGTGGTCGCGCTCACCGCCACCGCCACGCCGGACGTGCAGAAGGACATCGTCCAGCAACTGGGCCTGCGCGGCTCACGCGGCGGCGCCGCGCACACCTTCATCCACGGCTTCCGCCGCACCAACATCGCCATCGAGGTGCGCGAGCTCAACCCGGGCGCCCGCGGCGACGCCATCCTGTCCCTGCTCAGGAACCCGGAGCACCGGCCCGCCATCGTCTACGCGTCCACGCGCAAGCACGCGGAGCAGTACGCGGACCTGCTCGCGCACGACTTCCACTCCGCGCCGTACCACGCGGGCCTCCAGCCGTCGGAGCGCGACCGCATCCAGGCCGCCTTCCTCAAGGGCCACCTGGAGGTCATCGTCGCCACGACGGCGTTCGGCATGGGCATCGACAAGCCGGACGTGCGCACCGTCATCCACGCGGCGCTGCCGGCCAGCCTGGAGGGCTACTACCAGGAGCTGGGCCGCGCGGGCCGTGACGGCAAGGACTCGCGCGCGGTGCTGCTCCACGCCTTCGTGGACCGGCGCACCCATGAGTTCTTCCACCGCCGCGACTACCCGGACCCCTCACTCCTGGAGCGCATCTACCAGGCCACCTCCAACGAGTTCGAGCCCAAGGCCTCCATCCAGGCCCGCGTGCGCGGCGACCCGGAGATCTTCGACAAGGCCCTGGAACAGCTGTGGATCCACGGCGGCGTGGAGATGACCCCGGACGAGGACGTGCGGCGCGGCCGTGCGGGCTGGGCCGTGGCGTACATCGCGCAGCGCGAGCGCAAGCAGCTCCACCTGGAACAGATGGGCCGGTACGCGGAGGCGCATGACTGCCGCATGCGCCACCTGGTCGCGCACTTCGGCGACGTGCAGGACTCCGGCGCCGCCTGCGGCCTGTGCGACGTCTGCGCCCCCGAGTCCTGCGAGGTGGTCCGCTTCGAGGAGCCCTCCGCCCTGGAGGCCCACGCGCTGGGCCGCATCCTGGAGGCCCTCCACGCCCGCGACGGCCAGGCCACCGGGCGGCTCCACCGGGAGCTCTTCGGGGAGCAGCTCCACCGCCGCGACTTCGAACGGCTGGTGGGCGGACTGGTGCGCTCGGGGCTGGTGCGCCTGGACTCGGACTCCTTCGACAAGGACGGCCAGGTCATCCTCTTCCAGCGGCTGTCCCTCACGGACACCGGCCGCCGCGCCCGCGTCATCGCCCCCGGACAGGTGGTGCTCCCCCAGGCGCGCGAGGTGCCCTCCAAGAAGCGCAAGGGCCGCACGGCGGCCTCCGGCACCACGAAGCGCACGACTCGCAAGCGCGCCGCCTCCAGCGCGGCGGCCTCGCCCCGGGGACGTGGCAAGGGTCGCCGGGGCGCCTCGGAGTCCTGGGCCCCGCGCGGCGCCTCCAACGACGCGGACTTCAGCCAGGAGTCCTTCCCCGCCGAGCCCCCTCCGGCCCGCGGCTGGAAGGCGCGCGCCACGCCGGAGTCGTCACCGGGCCTGGGGGGCCTGGGGCCCCGCGCCTCCTGGAACGCGTCCCGCAACGCGCCTCCAGACTTCGACCCGCCCCCCGCGTCCCCTGCCCTGGTGGCGACCCTCAAGGAGTGGCGCCTCACCGAGGCCCGCAAGCGCAAGGTGCCCGCCTTCCGCATCCTCACCGACCGCGTGCTGGACGCCATCGCCAGCGCCCGGCCCTCTAGCGGCGCGGAGCTGATGTCCATCCACGGCGTGGGCCCCACGCTCGCGGAGCGCTACGGCCCGCAGATACTCTCGCTCGTGTCCCGCCGGCGCTGACGGCAGGCGCGGATCCGCGTGTCCGCCGGTGGACAGGGGCGCGTGGAACAGCCCCGCCAGGGCCGCGGCGTGCCCCCGGATGCGATGCCGGGGGGCAGCGTGGATCCGCCGCGGGGCGTGCCGTCCGCCGCGAACCGCCTGACAAGGGAAGGCCCTTTCCTGGGCCGCAGGCGCGGAGGGCTACCGGCCAGGCGTGAAGCTTGTTTCCCAAGCTTGTAGGCAAAAGTCCGGGTGCCACCTTCTCGTTCACACGCGCAATGAATGGGAGCGGCGTGAGGGGTTCAAGGGGGCGCGCAATGGAGCTGGGTTTCGAGACGATTGGCAACGCCACACTCATCTGTCACGACAACGGGCCGGTGCTGGTGACCGACCCCTGGACGGACGGGGACGCATACTTCGGCAGCTGGACGCTGTCCCACGAGGTTCCGGACGAGCAGCGCCAGTCCATCCTGGACTGCCCCTACGTGTGGCTGTCGCACGGCCACCCGGACCACCTGAGCATGGCCTCGCTGGAGAAGCTGCGCGAGCGCACCCTGCTGGTCCCCAACCACGTGGGCGGCCGCATCCGCGACGACCTGCTCGAGGCGGGCTTCAAGGTCCAGGTGCTCCAGGACCGCGAGTGGACGCGCCTGTCCCCGCGCATCCGTGTGCTGTGCATCCCAGACGTGAACCAGGACGCGGTGCTGCTGGTGGAGGTGGGCGGCCGGCTCATCGTCAACCTCAACGACGCCGGTGACCGCGGCCAGGGCCGCTTCGTGCGCCGGGTCATCAAGGAGTACGGCGAGACGTACCTGCTGGCCCTGTCCGGCTACGGCGACGCGGACATGATGAACTTCTTCACCGAGGACGGGCGGCGCATCCTCCCGTACGCGGCGGCGAAGACGCCCGTGGGACAAACGATTGCGCGCATGGCGGAGACGTACGGCGTCCGCTACTTCGTCCCCTTCAGCTCCATGCACAAGTACCAGCGCGCCGACAGCGTCTGGTGCTCCGAGTACACCACCACGCTGCCGGATTACGCGCGGGGCTTCGCCTCCAACTCCTGCGAGATGCTCCCGGCCTTCTTGCGCCACGACTTCACCAACGACTCCTCCGTCTCCATCAACCCGAAGGAGCGCACCATCCGGCCGCTGGACCCCAAGGACTTCGGGGACGACTGGAGCGAGCGCCTGGAAGCGGACGAGGTGAAGCAGCTGGAGCAGTACTTCCGCGCCGTGGAGCACCTGGGCACGGTGATGGACTTCCTCCGCTTCCGCGTGGGCGGCCAGGAGCACGTCATCGAATTCACCAAGCGCCGCTTCCACAAGGGCATCACCTTCGAGGCGCCCCGCGGCTCGCTGATGACCGCCGTGAAGTACCAGGTGTTCGACGACCTGCTCATCGGCAACTTCATGAAGACCACCGTGCACGGCGGCTTCGGCAAGGGCAGCCTCTACCCGGACTTCAGCCCCTTCGTGGCCAAGTACGCGGACAACGGCAAGGCCCGCACGGAGGCGCAGCTGCGCAACTACTTCAACGAGTACCGGAGCCGCGACATGGTGGGCTACCTGCGCCACCAACTGGATGCCCACTGCGTGCGCCCCCTCCAGATTCAGTCCGCGGAGCTGCTGCGCGCCCTGCTGCCCCCGGGCTCCAACACCTTCCGCATGGCCAAGGAGACCTACTGGAAGATGCGCCGCGCCATCCTCTAGGGATTCCAGGAAAACCACGGGCAGGCCTGACCGAAATCAGGACACCTTGCTGTCTCCTTCTCAGACAGCAAGAGCTGCCCAGGAAAACCTGAGTCTTTCACAGGGCTTGGCTTTGTAAACGTCACGTGAAGTGACGGTTGACGTGGGGAGGGCTGGAGCGGGAGCGCTCCAGCTATCCCCGCGTTTCCTGTTTTTCTCCTGGGGAGAGCCGTTGGCCCGGCAGTTGCTCAATGGCCCGGCGCGCGGCGGACCGCGACTGGCGGGAAGGCCAGGGGGTGGTGGCCGCGCATCCCTCGAAGCACACAGGAAGAGTCTCCCAATGCTCAAGTTCCGCTCTGTTGCGATGCTGGCCGGCGCCTCGCTGATGCTCGGTGCGTGCGGTGGCCCCGAGTCCGCGCAGGAGTCCGAGGTCAAGCCCACGTGGGAGGAGTTCAAGGCCCAGGCGTACCGTGAGCCGTGGGAGGGCGGGAAGTTCATCGTCAACGGTGACGAGGCCCTGGACTCCGAGGAGGAGCTGCAGGCCTACTTCCACAACGTCGTCGAGGCGCAGCTGGGCAAGTCGCAGGACGGTCTCGCCGTCTATTACATCGGCGGCGACATCAAGTGGAGCGCCACCCAGAAGCTGAACCTCACCTACTGCATCAGCAACAACTTCGGCACGAACAAGACGAAGATGGTGAACGCGATGGCGAGCGCGACGGCGGCCTGGCAGGCCACGGCGAACGTCAAGTTCGTCTACCTGTCCCAGTACGACGCGTCCTGCACCGCGTCCCAGGCGGGCGTGCTGTTCGACATCCGTCCGGTGTCGGGCCAGTCCTACGTGGCGCGCGCGTTCTTCCCGAACTCCAGCCGCTCCGGCCGCAACGTGCTGGTGGACAGCAGCGCCTTCGGCAACCTGTCGCCCTGGACGCTGACGGGCATCCTGCGCCACGAGCTGGGTCACACGCTGGGCTTCCGTCACGAGCACACCCGCTCCACGGCGAGCGGCTGCTACGAGGACAGCCAGTGGCGCGCGCTGACCTCCACCTACGACCGCTCCTCCGTCATGCACTACCCGCAGTGCAACGGCACCCAGACGGGCGACCTCGTGCTGACGACCCTGGACAAGCAGGGCGCCCGCGCGCTGTACCCGTGATTCAAGCGTCACGCTTGTGAGGGGGCAGGGGCCGGTGGGAGCGTCTTCGCGACGCGCCCGTCGGCCCCGTGCCGTTTCGGGCGCTAGAAGCGGGCGGAGACCTCCTCGGCCTCCGTGGGGCGCTCGAAGAAGACGAGCGTCTTGCCGCCGCGCTCGCCAATCTCCAGGCACTCCAGCGCGCCCGACTCTCCGTCCAGCTCCGCGTAGAGGTGGTCCGGTTCGAGGATGCGGTGGGTGATGCGCCCGTCCTCGCGGCCCACGATGATCTGCACCGCGCCCGCGTCGCTGCCCTTCCGCTCCAGGGAGATGTCCACCAGGGGCAGGCGGTCGGCGAGCGGTTGGTCGCCGGTCTCCGCGTCAATGGACTCCACGCGCACCCACTGGGTGGCGTCCTGCTTGCTGATGCCGGCGAGGTAGCTCGCCCACTGATCCCGGGGGATTTCCTGGTTGATGTGTGCCATGGGCCGCCTCCGCGCCGCTGTCGTGTGCCTCAACCGTAAGGCGTCTGACTCGCGGGTGAAGGACGGGCCCGGCTGAACGACGCTTCGGGGACCCCGCGGACCGGGCCCCGGCATGTCGGCTGCTTCCGCTCAGCCGCGCACGGCGTGCACGGCGTCGTCCTTGAGCACCAGGCGCACGGTGGCGGCCTTGCCATGGCCGAAGTGCTCGTAGGCGGCCTGCTCCAGCACGGGGGCCAGGGCGGTGCGCAGACCGCGGGCGCCCGTCTCGCGCTTGAGGGCGCGGGCGACAATCCACTCGCGCACGGCGGGGTCCACCGTGAGCTCCAGGCCCTCGTGGGCGAACTCACGCTCCCAGGTGCGCAGCACGGTGTCCTGGAGGATGTCCCCCAGCGTGGCCGCGTCCAGCGGGTCGAAGGACACCAGCCGGTTGAAGCGGCCAATCAGCTCCGGGATGAAGCCGTAGCGGGAGAACGCGGTGGTGTTCTCCAGGTGCTCCTCCGTGATGCGCGTGGCGATGGACTCCAGGTCCTTCTGGCCGCCCTTGCCGGGCTCGCGCCCGAAGCCCATGCGCTCCACGTGGGCCATGGTCGCCGCCGTGCCGCGAAAGCCGCTGAAGGCGCCGCAGGCGATGAAGGTGATGCAGCCCATGTCCAGGGATTCGGAGCGGATCCGGCTGGTGAAGCCGAAGTCCGGCGGGAACGTGGCCTGCGCCGCGGAGAGCAGGTGCAAGAGGCTGCGCTGCACGCCGAAGCCGCTCACGTCCTTGGTGGTCTGCTGGCCGGAGAAGCGGCTGTCGGAGCGGCTGGTGGCGAGCTTGTCGAACTCATCCATGCAGATGACGCCGCAGGCGGCCCACGCCACGTCGCGCTCCGCGGCTTCATAGAGGCGGGACAGCAGGGTGCTGACGTCGTCACCCACGTAGCCCGTTTCGGAGAACTGGGTGGCGTCCGCGAGCACGGTGGGCACGCCGAGAATCTCCCGGAACATCAGCTCCACGAGGAACGTCTTGCCGGAGCCGGTGGGGCCCAGGAAGAGGGCGTTCTCGCGGGTGCCGGGCTCGGGCTCCAGCCCCTCCAGGTACAGCCGGCGGATGCGGCGCAGGTGGCGGTAGGCGAGCACGGAGGCGGCGCGGCGGGCCTCGGGCTGGCCCCGGTAGCCCAGGTCGCCCAGGCGCGCGTCGATCTCCTGGGGCGACAGCACCTCCAGCGCGGCCACGCGCTCCTGGATGGGCGGGCCTTCGGGGAAGGCGGAGGGGTCGACGCCGGAACGGGGGGAC
>NZ_RAWN01000282.1:0-9401 GCF_003668895.1 Corallococcus sp. AB045 | reverse complement strand
GGTGGGGCTCGTGGGGGCGGCGGTGCTCGCGCGCGGCCTCGCGGGGATGCTCTACGGCGTGGGCGCGCTGGACGCCCTGACGTTCGGAGGCGTGCCCCTGCTGCTGGGCGCGGTGGCGCTCGTGGCCAGCTGGCTGCCCGCACGCCGCGCGCTGCGCGTGACTCCCGCCATCGCGCTCCGGGCGGACGAATAGGGCCTCAGGACACGGTGTCGTAGGCGGGGGGCGCTTCTCTCGGCAGGCGGACCGTGAACGTCGTTCCGGCCTCTTCGCTGGAGGTCGCGCTCACGTGGCCTCCGTGCGCGCGCGCCACCTGCTGCACGATGTAGAGCCCCAGCCCCACGCTGCGCGAGGACCGGCCTTCGTCATGGTGGCCGCGCCGCATGGCCTGGAAGAGGGTGGGCAGCATCTCCGGTGGGATGGGGCGGCCCCGGTTGTGGACCTCCAGCACCAGGCCGTCCCCCTCCTCGCGCGTGGACATCCGCACCGTGGAGCCGGGCTCGCTGTAGCGGAGGGCGTTGGTGACCAGGTTCTGCACCACCTGGCCCAGCCGTTCCTCGTCCCACGAGCCCAGGCCGTCGCCCTGTTGGTCCAGGACCACCTGCCGCTCCGGGAACGCCACCTGGACCTCCTCCAGCGCCTGGCGCGTGACCTCGTGGAAGTCCATGCGGCGGCGGTGCACCGGCAGCCCTCCGCCCAGCCTCGCCTGGGTCACGTCCAGCAGGTCGCGGATGAGGCGGTTCGCGCGCTCGGCGCTGCTGATGATGCGGCCGGTGTTCTTCGTCGCGCGCTCCCCCAGGTCATCGCGCTGGAGCAGGGCGTTCGCCGACAGGAGGATGGCGTTGAGCGGATTGCGCAGGTCGTGGCTGACGATGCCGATGAGCTGCTGTTCGAACTCCCGCTGCTCCCGCGCCTCCGCCTCGCGCCGGTGGCGTTCACTGATGTCCCGGCTCACCGTGGCGATGCCGATGTCCTCGCCCGTCGCGGCATCGCGCAGCATGAAGAAGTTGTAGTGCACGGGCACCGCCGCCCCGGTGCGGAAGTGGCGGAGGCGGAACTCGCCGTCCCAGCGCCCGTGCTCGCGCAGCCTGGGCAGGATGACGTCGCGCACGTAGGGGCGGTCCTCCTCCAGGAAGTAGTTGAGCAGGTGCGTGCTCCGCACCTCCTCCGGCCCCTCCAGCCCCAGCATCCGCTGGCCCGCCTCGTTGACGAACAGCGCCCGTCCGTCCGGCGCGCCAATGCCGATGAGGTCCGAGGACTGCTCCACTACCGCGATCAGCTTCTCGCGCTCCCGCTCCGCCTGGCGCTGCTCCCGGCGCGCCCGCGCCGCCGCGAGGTTGCCCTCCACGCGCGCCAGCAGCTCCCGCGCGGAGAACGGCTTCACCAGGTAGTCGGTGGCTCCCATGCGCAGGCCCTCCACCGTGGCCTCCTCGCCGGCGCGCGCGGACAGCAGGATGACGGGCACGTGCGCCGTCGCCGGGTCCTCGCGCAGCCGCCGCAGGAGCCCGAAGCCATCCAGCTCCGGCATCATCACGTCGCTGATGACGAGGTCCGGCATCCGGGCCCGGCACGCCTCCAGTGCCTCCAGCCCGTTCGCCGCGAGCGTCACCTCGAAGCGGTCCGCGAGCAACGAATGCAGATACGCGCGCATGTCCGCGTTGTCGTCCGCGAACAGGACGTGGCCGCCCACGGTCCTCATGAGGGGCGCGGGGGCCGCGGCGACCGCGAGCATGGCCGGGGTGCCCTCCGGCCCCAACCAGCCGGAGGCCTCCTCCAGGAACGCCGCGGCGGTCGCGCTCGTCGGAGCGCGCGTGGGCGTGGACGCCGTCGTCTCCCGTGGAGCGTCGGCCAGGGAGGACGCCTCCGCGGGCAGCGTCACCGTGAAGGTGCTGCCCTGGCCGGGGCGGCTCTCCGCCTGCACTTCGCCGCCATGCAGCCGAACCAGCTCCCGCACCAGCGCGAGCCCGATACCGCTGCCTTCGTAGCTGCGTCCCCGCGCGCCCTGCACGCGGTGGAAGCGGTCGAAGATGCGCGGCAGCTCCTCCGGCGGGATGCCCGTGCCGGTGTCCGCCACGCGCAACACCGCCTGTGTTCCCCGCAAGCGCAGGCTCACGTGGATGCCGCCCTGGTGCGTGAACTTGAACGCGTTGGAGATGAGGTTGAGGACGATCTTCTCCCACTGATCCGGATCCACCTTCACGGGGTGCGGCAGCGGGGGACAGTCCACGTCGAGCGTCAGGCCCGCGCGCTCCACGGTGGAGCGGAAGCCGCTGGTGAGCCCGCGGGTGAGCGCGGCGAGGTCGGTGGGCACCGCGGTCGCGTGCAGGCGGCCCGCTTCGATGCGGGAGAACTCCAGCAGCGTGTTGACGAGCTTGAGCAGCCGCAGGCCGTTGCGGTGCACCGTCCGCTGCCGTTCGAGCTGCCGGGGACCGAGCGGCTCCAGCGGATCCTGGAGGCCGTCCTCCACCGGCCCCAGCATCAGCGCCAGCGGCGTGCGGAACTCGTGGCTCACGTTGCTGAAGAAGTCCGTCTTCGCGCGGTCCAACGCGGCCAGCGCCTCCGCGCGGCGGCGCTCCTCCTCGCGAGCGCGGGCCTGGGAGATGGCTGTCGTCACGCCCCGGGCCAGCAGCTCCAGGAAGCCCCGGTACTTCTCATCGAGCGCCAGCCGGCGGCTCAGTCCCATCACCAGGAAGCCGGCGGGCCGTGCATGCCCCACGCGCGGCAGGGGCTGCACCCACGCGGAGGCCGTTCCCTCCGGCCACGGCCCCACCGCGACGGTGCCTGACGCTCCGGGCAGCTTCTCCCAGAGGAAGGCCGCGCCGGTGCTCGCGGCGGCGCCCAGCGGCCAGTCCGCGCTCGCCTCGCCCGTGCCGTCCGGGAGGGGCATTGATTCGGGAGCGAGCGCATCCCCCGCCGCGAGCCCGCTCGTCCCGGCGAGCCGCGCGGTGCCGGTGGTGTCATCCACCAGGTAGAGCAGGGCGAAGGGCACGTCGAGCGGCGCCGCGGTGATGACGCGCATGGCTTCGCGGCAGGCGTCGTCCGTGGTGGTCCGGTCCGCGGTGGAGGCCCCCAGCTCGCGCAGCATGTCCAGCCGCCGCGTGCCCACCACCTGTCCGGTGGTCTCCTTGAGCGCCGCGAAGATGCCCGCCACGTCGCCGGACTCGTCGCGCACGGGCGAATGGCTGTAGGTGAAGTAGCACTCCTCGACGAAGCCGTTGCGGTCGAGCGGCATCATCAGGTCATTGACGAAGATGGCCTCGCCCGTCCGGCGCATGCGCTCCCAGCCGGGGCCCAGCATGTGCCAGACCTCCGGCCAGGTGACGCCCGCGGCCTGTCCCAGGGCGGCGGGGTGCTTCGTGCGTCCGCAGATGGGCCGGTACGCGTCGTTGTAGAACTGGACGAACTCCGGACCCCACGCGACGTAGAGCGGATAGTCGGACGCGAGCACGATGCCGACGGCCGTGCGCAGCGACTGGGGCCACGTCTCCACCGGGCCCAGGGACGTCTTCGCCCAGTCCACCTGGCGAAGCAGGGCGCCACACGCGCCGCCGCCTCGCAGGATGTCGTCCACCGCGCCCATGTGCCTCCACGCCCAGGCGCGCCTTCAAGAAGGGAGGCCACTGCTGGGGCATGGAACTTCGAGGTTTCTCCATCCAATGGCCAGTGTGACGGGAGGAGCCTCCGGCGAAACGTGCGTCGATGAACGGCGGGCGCCTGGAGAGCGGCCAGGCGACCGCATGCGGAATGGGTCAGCGGACCGCGTGCATCACGGCCCGTTCACCTGGAGGTTGTCGATGGCCAGGCCACAGCCGACGCCACCGGAGGTGCTGATGAGCTCGATCCGCGAGACGGTGCTGGTGGCGTTGAACACGTAGGTGCGCGGGAAGGTCGACCACGTGCCGGAGCTGTTGGAGAAGCTGGCGGTGCTCGGGCCGTAGTTGAGGGTGGCCGACCGGGACACGGTGGTGCAGGTGGGGCTGTTGGACACGTAGAAGGACACCGTGTAGCCGGCGCCGACGACGGTGGGCACGTCCTGGTACAGGGATCCCGCGCCCAGACCGTTGAGGTCGATGGACTGGATGCCGCTCTGCGCCACCTTGTACGTGTTCTTCATCACCTTGATGCCGCCGGTGATGGTCCAACCCGGCAGCGCCGTGCTCCCGGGGTTGAGGATCACGTAGTTGAAATTGCCGATGTTGTTGTTTTCGAAGCTGCCGTTGGTGGCGACGTTGATGCCCTGCTCGACGTTGCCAAGCTCCGGCTCCTGGATCACTGCGTCCGGGCCCCCACAGCCCATCAGCGCGAAGAAGCCAAAGCCCACGACCGCGCTGCGACGCAGCAATTGCTTGCCATTCATATGGTGTGATTCCCCCTGAGATGTGTTTCGCCCGCGCGTCGTGCGACAGGCGAAACATACCGTACATGGTTTCACATCAAGTGTGTGAAACTTCACAATGGGGGTTGCTGGGCTGGTTGCTGTCCGGGTGGGTCAGGGGAGTGCGCAGCCACCCGTGGGTGCGGGACTGATCACGGATGAGGCGTTGATGACACATGACTGGACGCTGCGCAGGTGGATGAAGCCCGCGGCGCCTCCGCCGCCGCCGCCGCCGCCATCGGTTCCGAAGGCATCCCTGCTTCCGTCCGCGCCCTTGCGGGGCGCCGCCGTGCCGGTTCCCCCTGCGCCGCCGTCGCCTCCCGTGGTGTTCCCCCCGGTACCGCCAGCGGCCGGATTCGCGGAGTCTTCGCTGCCATTGGCTCCGCTCACGCCGTCATTGTTGCTGCTGTTGCCCCCCTCGCCACCACCGCCGCCATTGGCGGTGAGGCTGGCACTCACATTGAGCGTCAGTTGGAAGGCTTCGAGAACCACTCGGCCGCCACTGCCACCACCGCCACCGCCCCCTCCGATGCCTTTCTGGCCACCAAACCCGCTTGCGCCGATAGCCTTCGAAATCGTCAGGTTGCGCGCGACCGACAACTGAATGGCGCCGCCACCGGCTCCACCCGTGCCGGGAGTGGCGGAACCGTTGCCGCCACCGTTGCCACCCGGGCAGCCTCCCAGAAGGGGCTCGGGGCTGGTGGGCCGGGAAGTCCCTGCGCTGCCATGGCTTTGACTGTTGTAGCTCTTGCCTCCTTCCACCCCGGACGTGCCATTGCCAGCGCCGCCACCGCCCCCGCCACTCTTGCCGCTGTACGTGCCGGTCCCTCCCTGGGAGGTGCCGCAGGCCGTGGTGGGATTCGTGATGCTGCCCGAGGCCAGGATGGACTGGCTGAGGTTCACGTCGCCATAGACCGCGAGGATGACGGGAGAGGGGCCAGTGATTCGCAGGGTCCCGTTCAGCTCGAGTTTCTTCACCGGAATGAGCAGCACGGGCGGATTCCCGTTCGCTTGCGGCATTGACACGATCCTGAGCGATGCCGCGGTGGAGATGGCACTGGAGGGGTTCCAGATCAGGCCGGCGGTGTCGAAGGTGATGTCTCCGCTGGTCCTGAGCTCACCGATGTTCGCGCCCGCGATGGTATTCGGATCGAAGTTGTAGGGCTGATAGGGGAAAGCGCTGCACTCGGCTGTCACCAGGCACACGCCGGGAGCTCCACCTGACGTCGTACAGGCCCCGTTGAGGTCCACCTCGTACTCACACTCGGTGCTCGTCGTGCATTGCTGCTTCACGCGGTGGCATGGAGGTGGGACGCAGGCGTTGGGAAAGCCCACGCAGTTCCCGTTCCCATCACATTGGTCCGCCGTGGTGCACATCCGCGCGTCCTGGCATGCCGTCATGTTGGGGAGTGGCGTGAAGTCACAGGCGCCCGTCCGCGCGTTGCAGGTGCCCTGCGCCTCCATGCACTGAGCCAAGGTGGTGCACGTGCGCTCCGTACCTGCGCACGTCCCGTTGTCCCCGCACGTGTCCCCAACCGTACAGGCGTTCCCATCGTCGCAGCTCTTGCCGGCCGTGGAACCCACTGCCTCACAGAGTCCGGAGGCGGGATTGCAGGCCTGGGGTGTGTCACAGGTGCCCGTGGGCTGGGAGCACGTCGTCGTCTGCGAAGGCAGACATCTTGCCTCCAGGCCGGAACCCTCACAGTGGTCCCCCGTGGTGCAGGCGTTGCCGTCGTCGCATGACTGGCCCGCGCAGTTCGCCTCCTGGCAGCCCACCCGCTGGTTGCAATTCAAGTCCGCCAGCGAGCCACAGGGTTCCGTCGCGCCGGGATGGGCGTTGGAGTTCGAATCGTCGCAGTCGGGCCGCTCCGATCCGGGGGCCTCGGCGAAGTAGCCGTCGCCATCCGCGTCCGTCGCCCGCAGCGTCACGCTCCAGTCGGCGGAAGTCCCCGGGGCCACGTCCAGCGAGGGATTGTGGCGAACCTCCACGACCGTTCCCGCGCATTGCGTGCCGCTGACGGCGCTGAACGAAGTCACCGTGAGGTTCATCAGCCGGTTCCAGTCCGGCTTGCGGACCATTGCGAGCCGAAACTCCTTGTCCTGGAACTCACCGGAGGGGACGTCTGCCTTCGCCAGGCGGACGCCGTCTCCCACCTCCACTCGTACGCAGCGGGGTTCCTGGGAGACGTACTTCACCGTCACGCGAAGGACGCCCTCGGCGGGGTCCTTCATGCGGCAGGCGGAGAGCAGCACCATGCAGGTCAATAGACAGAACAGACGCATGGTGCCGCACTGTACTCACTCGCCCGCTGTTGCTGGAATTCCAGGAGGAAGCGTGCGTCAGAGAGGCTGGCAGCCTCCTGTCGAGGCGGGGCTGATCACATGACCGGACGCCTGGGTGCAGCTCCGGACGCTGCGCAGATAGATGGAGCCCGCGGCGCCACCGCCACCGCCGCCACCGCCGTTACCCAACACGACCGTTGTTCCGTTATTGCCAGGGGAGGGGAGGCTGGAGGTGCCACCCGAGCCACCGTTGCCACCCGTGGTGGCAGAACCCGCGCCGCCGTTGGCGCTGCTGTCGCTGTCCTCGCTACCACTCGCGCCATTCTCCCCAGGATTCGCGGCGAGGGTTCCTGCGCCAGCACCCTCTCCACCACCACCGCCATTGGCGGTGAGTCGCGCGGTGGACGTCAGGTTCACCTGGAAGGCTTCCAGCGCGATGCGGCCTCCGCTCCCTCCGCCGCCACCTCCCGCCGAATGGGCGGGTGAAGCGCTCGCCTTACCGCCCAAACCACCGCCGCCGCTCACGGAGAGGGCCTTGCCGACGGTCAGTGTCCTGGCGACCGAAATCTGGAAGGCGCCACCACCCGCACCGCCAAGTCCGCCGGCCGCGTTGCCCGAGCCTCCACCAGGGCCCCCCGCGCATCCACCGAGGAGTGGCGTGAAGACCAAGGGTTGCTGCAGGCCCGCGGCGCCCCGCGAGTTGCTGGCGTTGAAGCCATCTCCGCCATTCGTTCCAGCCGTCGCACCGCCAGCACCACCCCCACCGCCACCCTGGCTCCCGCTGAACGTCCCGGTCTTGCCCTGTGATGAAGAACACTGCTGATTGCCGCCGGCTCCAGGGACCGGTGCGCCATTCACGATGCGCCCGCTGGCCAGGATGTCGTGGTCCAGCGTCGCATCCCCATACACCGCGAGGATGACCGGACGGCTGCCCACGATGCGTAGTTCGCCGCCCAGGGCCAGGGTCCGCACCGGGATGAGCAGGATGTCGGGTGCTCCTCCGCCCTGGGGCACGGTCTTGAGGGTGAGCTGACTGGTATCGGGGCCGACGTTCGAGGGCGTCCAGGACTCGGCGTCCGTGTCGAACACCACCGCGCCGGTGGTCCTCAGTTCGCCAAGCTCACCGCCAGGAATGCCGTTCGGATCGAAGTTGCTGGGCGTGTACGGGAACGCGACACACTGGCCCGTCGCGGTGCACACGCGTGGCGTTCCGGACCCGTCCAGGCTGCAGGGCAGGTTGAGCTGGGCCGGGTCCCCCGAATAGATGCAGGAGTTGTTCGCCGTGCAGCCCGCGGCGGTCTTGCACTCCACGGGAGGGCACGGCGTGTCCGTGCCGATGCACGTGCCATTGCCATCGCAGAAGCCCGGTTCGTGGCAGACGTTGCCGTCCTCGCAGGACGTGGTGACCGGCTTGGGGTCGTACACGCAGGTGCCGTTGGTCGGGTTGCAGGTGCCCGTGGACTCCTGGCAATCGGGGCTCGTCGGCGTGGTGCACGTCTTCAAGGTCCCCTCGCACTGCTTGTCGGCCGTACAGCGGCCATCGGTCATGCACGGGTTCCCGGGGTCGCAGGCCGCGCCGACCTGCACGTTCCCGTCAATGCACAGGCCCGTGGCGGCCTCACACGTCACCGTCGGCTGACATTGGCCCGCGGACTGCGTGCACTTGGGCGTGCCACCTCCGCACTGCGCCGACGCCCCCACGCCAATGCACCGCTTGCCCGTGTTGCACAGGTCTCCGTCCGTGCACGTCTTCGCCGAGCAGTCCAAGTCCTCGCACGCGAACTTCCCATCACAGTCGTAGTCGATGGTCGTGTCGCACTTCTCCACGGCGCCCGGGCGGACGTCCCCCTTCGTTTCGTCGCAGTCGGAAGTGCCCGCCCATTCGATGCCGGAAGGCGAGCCGTCGCCGTCAGCGTCCACTGCCTTCAGCTCCACGTCGAAGCGCGTGTACTCCTTGGGGACGATCGTGAGCGCGGCGTTCGTGAACCGCTCCACCGCCTCACCCGAGCACCGGTCGCCGTCAGCCTCCGCGTACGACGACACCGTGAGGTCCAGCGTCGCGTCCCAGTCCGCCTTGCGGCGCACCGCGACCAGGACCTCGTTCTTCTCCGCGTTCTTGAACTCGCTGGAGAGGATGTCCGTGGCTTCCTGGTGCCCGTTCGCGTCCTTCGCCTCCACGCGCACGCACGCGGGCTTGAAGGTGCCGTACTTCACGGACACGCGGATGGCGCCTTCGTCGGGAGCCTTCTCCCGACAGGCAGCGAGCAACAGCACACAACCCAGCAGGCAGAGCCGATTCATGGCGCCGCACTGTACCCAACACTTCCCGGAGTAGGGGATAGGTCAGGGCTGCGTGCAGGAGGTGGTGGCCGGGGGGCTGATGACATGCCCGACGGCCAGCGCGCAGGGTTGGACGCTGCGCAGGTGGATGTAGCCGGCGCTGCCGCCACCGCCACCGCCAGACCCCTCGGTCCCCCAGCCATCCCGGGTTCCATCCGTGCCCTTGACGGGGGGCACCGTCCCAGCGCCGCCGGCACCGCCAGCACCTCCGGTGGTATTGCTGCCGGTTCCACCATTGGCAGGAGTCCTTGAATCCTGACTGCCGTTGGTTCCAGCGCTCCCCGTATTGCTGGTGGTCGTTCCGCCCTCGGCACCACCGCCTCCATTGGCGGTGATGCGAGCGGCGGCGGTGAGATTCAGCTGAAAGGCTTCCATCACCACCTGGCCGCCGCTGCCTCCACCCCC
>NZ_RAWN01000281.1:0-9501 GCF_003668895.1 Corallococcus sp. AB045 | reverse complement strand
CTCATAGCCCACACCCACCCCCACCCACGGCGAGACGAAGCCGGCCGGACGGAAGTGGTAGTCCAGGTCGATGCCGAAGCGCAGGACCTTGCTCTTGCAGTCCTCGCCGTCCGCGCACGCGTCACCGGGACCGGAGCCGATGCCGTACTGGAAATAGGCGCCCAGCGAGAGCTGCCGGTTGAAGAAGTAGGAGACGTCCACCTGCGGCGCCACGGTGCTGCCGAACGTGTCCTTCAGCGAGAGGTCCGTGCCGGAGTCGCCCACCGGAATGCCAAAGGCGCCGCGCACGCCCAGCGCGAGCCCGGAGTTCGAGGGCTCCTGCGCCGCCGCCGGCAACGCGCCCAGGCAGAAGGTCAGCACCAGCGATGCGATGAAGTGTCGAGCAGTCATGTCGTCCAGGGTGAAGGGGCCGTCATCCGACGGCGTTGGGTGTTGGGCACGTACTGCAACTGCAAGCCCACGGCCAGGGTTCGCAGGATGCGGGCGCCCGGGCTTCGCACGTCGCGGGGGATTGGAACAGCACCGAAGCGCGACAGGAATGTCAGTCTTTCGTTACAGGTCATGGCAGGTTCGCACCGAGCCAGAGCCCTGGAGCAAGCCATGTCCTCATTCCCGACCGAAGACTCCGACATCGTCCGCTGGCTGCGCGCCGAACGCGAGGCCCGTGGGCTGGCCCGCATCGAGCTGTCCGCTTCGTTGAAGCATCAAGGGGAGCTGCTGGATGACACGTTGCTCTTCACCGCGCCGGACGGAGCGCTGACGTTCGGTTCGCTGCCGGAAGCGCCGCGCGCCCAGGTGCAGGGGCTGATGCGGTGGCATCACGCGTCGGCGCCCGGGCTGGGAGACATCGCGCTGTCCATCGTTTGTGACGTGCACGCGCCGCCGCGCATCCAGATGACGGACGCGGCATCGCGGGAGCATGACGCGAAGGAGCAGGCCCGCGCGGAGGCCCACTTCGATTCGCGGAAGTACGGGCGCGCGCTGGCACAGCGGGTGGCGGAGCTGCTGGACGCGGGGGCGGACCTGTCCATCACCGTCGACCCGCGCGACGGCGTGTCCCGCGCACTGTGGCGCTCCGGGGATGGCACGTACGCGCAGGGGCTGCGGTACATCCAGGGAGACTCCAAGCCGAAGCGGACCTTCGCGTCACGGGACGAGTTCAGCCGCTGGCTGGCGGAACAGAGCGACGAGTCCCTGGCGAAGGAGGATTCCCCGGACGACCCTCGCATGTGGGGAGTGGCGACGTTCAACCGCGAGTTCTTCGCGCGGAAGACGGGCCGGCGGTCTTAGGTAGGGCTTCTCCCCAAGGATGCTTGAGGTAGGCTGGGTTTTCCTTGCCCAGCCACCGCAGCCAGAGGCTTCCCAGGCCCGTGCATTCTCATGCGTGTCACCCCTATCTGTTAGGTTTGAAGGATGGAGGTGACCCGTGATGTCGCTGTCCACTTCAATCATTCCCCTGGTGCTGGCAGTCCTGGTGGGCACCACGGCGGTGGCGCAGTCCCGCACTCCCGTGGGCAGGGAGCGCAAGGCCCGGCAGCTCACGCTGCGCGCGGAGGAACCGCCGGTGCTGCATCCGCTGCATGTCGCGGCTCATGAAGTCACCACCGTCACCTTCGATGCGCCCATCGTTCCGGAGTCCGTGGACCGGAGCGTGCTCACGCCCTTCTTCTCCCGCGTGGCGGTGCATGAAGACGTGCTCGTCCTCAAGGCATCCATGGACATCCCCGCGGGCAAGGAGCCCGTGCTCACCGTGCGCTTCGCGGGCTCTGGCGCTCCTGCGCGGGTGGCATTCGTGCTCACGACCGTGACGGCGGAGGTGGATTCACAGGTGGAGGTGCTCCGGCAGGGGCGCACCGCGCAGGATTTGGGGAAGGAGCTCGCGGACCTGCGGGCCCGGTGCGTGGCCACCGAGGCGGGGCTCGCGACGCTGCGTGCGCAGTGCGCCCTGCGTGGACTGGGTGGCGCGGTGTTGATGGGAGATGTCACGCGGGAAGGCGTCGAGGTGACCTACCTCCCGGATCCTTCCTTGAGTCCTGGCATGACCGCCAAGCGCCCTCATGTGCTCTATCGCACGGAGAGCACCCGAGCCCTGTCGATCTCACTGTTCAATGCCGCAGGGAGCACCCCATGGATACCGGGCTTCGCTCGGATGACACCGCGCGGGCCCAGCGCACTGCCAGCCCGTGAGTTCCCGCTGCTCATTCAGGTGAAGCAGCTGGCTCCCGGGGAACAAGCCACCGTGGTGGTGGAATGGCACGCGCTTCCGGACCTGCCCGCTGGCACGAACGTCACCTTGGAGCTGCTGGACGTGAAGGGCGAACGCGGCGTCCGCTGGGAAGAGGTGGCGCCATGAGCCCGCACGAGGCAACGCCCGGCCAACAGCATCATGCCTCCACCCAACCCGCCCAGAAGGCCCACGGCCCTGCTCAACCTTCCTTGCTGCTGATGGTGGATGCTCTTCCTCCGGGGACCCCCATCGGTCCCTGGCGCGTCCTCATGCGAGTGGCTTCAGGCGGCTACGGCACGGTCTACATCGTTCATGCGAAGCACCGGCCTCGCGGCAGACGGTATGCCCTGAAGCTGGCGCGACAGCCCGACAGTCCCTGGTTCTCACGTGAAGCGGAGGTGCTGTCCCTCCTGCGGCATCCGGGAGTGCCTCGCTTCGAGGAGGCCGGGTCATGGCGGCCGGGGTCCGGGAACCATCCGTTCCTGGTGATGGAGTACGTGGAGGGTGAGTCGCTCTATGAATGGGCCCGCGCGCGCAACCCCACGGCCCGCGAGGTGGGCGCATTGCTCATCCAGGCAGCGGAGCTCCTGGCGTTCGCGCACCAGCGCGGTGTCCTGCATCGCGACGTCAAAGGCGACAACCTCCGCGTCCGGCCCGGTGGACGGCTCACCCTGCTGGATTGGGGTGCGGGCTGGCATCCCGAAGCGAAGCCCCTGACCGGAACGGGCCAGCTTCCTCCTGGCACGGCTCACTACCTGAGTCCCCAGCTCCACCGCTGGCGGATGGCGGTGCCGTCGAGGGAGTGTCCTCGCTATGGCGTGACGGATGAGCTGTACGCATTGGGCGTCACCTTCCATCGATTGCTGACCGACAGCTATCCGGCGCTCCCGCTGGAAGGTGAAGGCAGCGAACACGCATGGCCCAACCCGCTGGTGCCGGAGGCGCTGGCTTCACTCGTCACCCGCCTGCTCGCATTCGCGCCCGAAGCACGGCCATCCAGTGCATCCACACTGGCCTCTGAACTGCATCAGGTCCTGCTCCATGCGGATGCAACCTGGGATCAGCCCTTGTTCGACTGGGCCACACCTCCCTCTGATTCCTCACTTACGACGCAGGAGGCGCCCGGGATGGCGGGGCCCGTGGCTCCGGGGCAGGCGGTGCCGCTCCAGCACGCACGCCTTCAGCGCCTGGACCGGCTTCGAAGCCTTCGCGAAGCACGCGAGCTGCGTCGCCGGTTTCCGCGACACGTCGCCCGGATGGAAGCCCAGGACATCCTCGCCGCGAGCACGATGCGCCGCCGACAGACGCTGCGGGCCCTGTGGCGACAGGGGGCCGTGGGTTTCACATGTCTGCTGTTCATGGCCTGGTTGGGCTGGAGCCTGGGACTTTTTTCAAGGTCCGGCGTCGGTGCGCCAGCTCTCCCTTCCGTGGCGCGGGCGCCTGGGCCCGACCAAGCTGCCGCGTCCGGAGCGGCCCCTCCTTCCCCTGCGCCGCTCCCGCCGGAGAAGGACACCATGAGCATTCCCTTGAAGCAGGACCCACCTGTCCGCGGACGTTCGCTGTCGCGCGGCTGCACGTTGGCTGTCGGCGCGGCGACAACCCTCATTGCTTGCTCGGGTGCGCAGGTGGTGCCCAAGCCCCAGAGATGCCCCACGGAAGCGCTGGAGGCGATGAAGGCGCTGAAGCTTCGGCGGGATGCGAAGGTAACCATCACGGTCGACATCCGTTATCCCGACCGTCTGGATGCCGCCATGCTCGCCGTGCACGACGGCGACATCGTCAGTCTCCAGGAGGAAGACTACCGCGGTCTTCCGAAGGGGACCCTGCTCTACGGACGGCTGTGGACAGGGGGAGAACGGGTCATGGGCCGCTACACGCGAGCGGAGACGCCTGACGGCCGCACCTACCCGGTCTGCCTCGTCCTCGGGAACGACGATGGCTTCTGGCCACTGGAGTCGGGCTCAAAGCCCGGTGCCGCGCTCCTTCCACGGACCGCGGGCTACACCGTGGTGGACGCGTTTCCATAAATGCGGCGTGGCGGCCCTCACAGACATGTGCCTGCGGTAAGCCCCGGGCGATGAGCCACATCCTGGCGAACGAAGCGCTGGACGGAGAGGCGTGAGCGGCCCACGCCGCGCGACGCAATCGCGTCCAGGAGCGCCACCAGACATTCCCCACCTGTGAGACGTCCTTGCCTGCGAGCACCGAGCGCCTTACTTTTCGAGCAGGTCGCCAGACCGCCCTCTATTCGGAGGCCGTCACCCACCGGGAGTCGTTCATCCCGTGGGTCGCGGCCTCCATTTTTTTGTCCGCGGACAGGGTGACGGCTTCCGCCTCCCCTGCTTCCGCGAGCCTCCCCCGCGCTCGATGCAGGATTCGAACCCACGGCCTTTGGCTCCGGAGGCCAACGCCGGGTTCGCAACGACTTCGGGGCCCGGGCTCAATAAAACGCGCGCCGTGCGTGTGGGGACGACCCGAATTTCGGGGTCATTTCGTATCTCATTTTCAGAAGGGGCCCGGCCGGGCGCCTCCATGACACGGAGCCTTCCTCGTGCTGCCAGGAACAGAGCGGTCAGTCTTGGAGGCCTTCCGCCGGGGTGACACCGCCGTGCTCACCCAGGTCTACCGAACCTATTCGCCTGAAGTGCTGCGCTACCTGTCCCGGCGCTTCTCCGTTCATTCAGAGACCGGCCCCCGCTCCGTCGCGCTCACGCCCCTGGACCTGGACGCCGCCCATCAGGAGACCTTCGTGCGGGCCTTCCGCCCCCACATGCGCCAGGCCTACGACGGCGTGCGCCCCTACCTGGGCTTCCTCCTCACCGTCGCCCGCTCCACCGCCATCGACCTGATGCGCGCCTCCGGCCGCGTGGCCCGGGAGGCCATCCCCCTGGATGACGCGCCGGAGCTCACCCATGCCCCCACCGAGAGCAAGAGCCCGGAGGAAGAAGCCCTGGGCGCGGAAGTCCGCTCCATCGTGCGCCGCTTCCTGGAGGCCCTGCCCGCCGAAGGGCGCGCCCTGGCCCAGCTGCGCTTCATGGACGGCCTGTCCCAGGAGTCCGCCGCCGACCAACTCAAGCTCACCCGCGGCGAGGTGCGGGTGCGCGAACGCCGCCTGCGGTTGCAGTTCACCGAACACCTGAAGGACTCGGGCTGGCTGGACAGCGACGTCGTCCCGGGACGCCTGCAGTTGGGCGCCCTGCTCGCCACCCTGGCCCTGCTGTGCGCCACATTCGGGAGCCTCCCATGAAGTGGTACGAGCGACATGTGGACGCGGGACTGACGCGCTGGTCCCTGGGGGAGCTGTCCGCCCCCGAATCCTCGCGGCTCCTGCGCCACGCCCACGCCTGCGCCCGCTGCGGCACCCGCTACGACAAGTGGGCCCGCGCCCACCGCGTCTTCGAGTCCGGCCAGACGGATACCCCCACCTCCACGGAGCTGGAGACCCTCACCGCCGCGGGGCTCGAAGCCGCCCTCAACGCCGCCTCGCCCCCGGAGGCCGCCCCCGCCCGGTGGCCCACCCTGGCGGTGCTCGGCGCCACGCTCGCGGCCCTGTTCCTCGCGGTGGTGGTGACGCCCACGTCCGTCGGACCCACCGCCTCCATCGAGCCCACCGAACCCGAGTTCAGCGTCCGGGGGGCCATGCATGACCCGGCGGCCCCCGCCGCCCCGGCGGCCCAGGCCGTGCTGCGCGTCTTCTGCGCGAAGCCCGGCCAGTCGCTGCACGAGCTGCGCGCCGGGGCCGCGTGCACCCCGGGCGCCACGCTGGCCTTCGCGGCGGGTGCCCGTCCGCCCTACACCCACGTCGCGGTGCGCGTGCGCACTGGCGGACACGAAGAGGTCAACGGCCCCTTCCCGCTCAGCGGCAAGGCCGGCGAGGAGCGCCCGCTGGAGCTGACGGTCGCGCTGCCCGTGGGGTCCGATATGGCGGAGGTCACCGCCACGTTCTCAGAGCACCCGGCCGCCTCCCTGGCGGCCCTCCGTCAGGGCACGACGGAGGGGGTGGTGGTGCTCAGGCAGGAGGTCCGGGTAAAGGATTCTCCATGAAGAAGCTGGAAGTCCTCCTGGGGGTGGCGCTGCTGATGGCGGCGCCGGAGGCATTGGCGGACACCGTGCGGCGCGCGCTCGTCATCGCCCACAACGGCAGTGACGACCCCGCGCTCGCGCCGCTGCGCTACGCGGACGACGACGGCGTGCTGTGGGCGGAGACGCTCAAGCGGCTGGGCGTGGAGACCACGCTGCTCGTGGATCCGGACGAGCCCACGCGCAAGGGCGGCAGCCTGGTGCTGAAGTCCGCGCAGGCCCCCACGCGCGCCGCGGTGGAGCAGGCCGTGAAGCGGCTGCAGGCGGCGACGCTCGCGGACCACGCGGCGGGACGCCAGACGGACGTGCTCATCATCTACGTGGGCCACGGCAACACGGACGACGCGGGCCGCGCCTACTTCACGCTCGCCGACGCGCGCCTGGACCGGAGCAGTCTCTACTCGGAGCTCGTGGATCCGCTGGGCGCGGACTACGTGCACGTCATCGCGGATGCGTGCCGTGCATCCGGCGTGGTGGGCAGCCGCGGCGGGACGCCGGACGCGGCGGTGCTGGCGGAGCTGCGCGGGGTGCTCGCGCGCGAGCAGCTGGCGTCGCGTCCCCACGTGGGCGCCCTCTTCGCGGAGAGCGAGGACGGCGAGACGCACGAGTGGTCCCGCATCCGCGCGGGCGTCTTCAGCCACGTGGCCCGCTCCGGCCTCCTGGGCGGCGCGGACATCAACGGCGACGGCCAGGTGGAGTACAGCGAGCTGGCCGCGTTCGTGGCCGCCTCGCTGCACGGCGTGAAGGGCATGCCCGCGCGCCTGTCCGTCAACGCCTTCGCGCCCACGGCCGAGCCCCGCCGCCCGCTGGTGGGCCCCGCGCCCGAAGGCCCCCGGGTCACCTTCCCCGCCGGCTTCGAGTACGCGCGCCTCTCCGTGGAGGACGCGGCCGGCCAGCGGCTGGTGGACGTGCGGCGCGCGAAGGAGCAGTGGACGCAAATCCTGCTGCCGCCGCGCGACGTGTACTGGGTGCGCGCGCCGGACGCGGAGGCGCGTGTCACGCTGGCGCAGCTGTCCTCCGGCACACCCGAGTTGCGCCCGCGCGAGCTTCAGGAGAGAGGTCCCGCGGAGGAAGCGCTCCGCCGGGGCCTGTTCGCCGTTCCGCTGGACCGGTCCTTCTACGACGAGTACGTCGCCGCCGTGGGGCTGGTGCCGGTGGACTTCAGCACCCCCTTCCAGCCGTCCGTCATCGGCGGGGCGCGCTCCCCGCTGGCCGTGGCGGCGCCGTCCGACTGGACGTCCCGGTTGGAGCTGGGCCTGGGCGCGGGGCGCTCGCCGTTGGGGCTGGCGAAGTTCTCCGCCGGGCCCAGCCTGTCGTGGCGCACGCCGTCCTCCATGGACCTGCTCTACTACGGCGTGCGCGGGGCGTACGGTGTGACGCCGCTCGCGGCCCGGGACGGCATCCGGCTGCACCGCTTCACGGTGGAGGGGCTGGTGGGGTTGGAGCGTCCCGCGAACACGCCGCTGTTCGCGGAGGTGGGGCTGGGCTGGGGGGTGCTGGGCCTCACTGCGCCGGGCTTCCGCCAGGCGGATCCCGCGATGCTCACCGGCCACGTGGCCGCGGGTGTGACGGGGCGGTTCGCGGGCATGCCGCTGCGGCTTTCGGCCCAGGTGGGGCTGGATCGCGTCACCGCCAACGGCCAGACCGGAATGGACAGCCAGTACGGCCTGGAGATTTCCCTGAGGCGCTAGCGGACGCGGGCCGTCGGGCCCGGCCGTGTCCGTGCGTGGGTGCGCCGCTGTCGCGCCCACCGCGCCAAACTCGAGCCCTGACGGTCCTCCCGTGTCCCGTTCATTCCTCGTGTACACCGCGCTGTCGAGCGCCGCCGTGGCCACCTTCCTGCTGACCGGCTGCGACCCCATCTGCACGAATGGCGTCTCCAAGCCCGGGCAGGGCCAGGTGACCCGGAACGCCGCCGGCACCTGCGTGCAGCTGGTGGTGACCCGCCCCGACGCCGGGGAGGGCGGCGGCTCCGATGGCGGTGACGGGGGCGACGGTGGCGAGCTGCCCGACGCGGGCACGGACGGGGGCGTGTGCGGCGCCGGGCCGGGCTGGACGACGCACGTCGTGGACGAGGGCATCAACTCCCTCACCTCCACGTTCATCTTCGACGCGCAGGGCGTGGGCCACTACGCCTATGCGAAGGGCTTGGACTTCTACGTGGGCACCACCCGGCCGGGCGAAACCCCGGCGCGGCTGGGGGAGGCGTGGGCCGCCATCGACGTGAACATGGCGGTGGCCGCGGACGGCACGCACCACGTGCTGTACCAGCAGGGAGAATACGTCGGCTACGCGACCGACGCCCAAGGCACCTGGGACTTCAACATCCTGGGACGCGGCTGGTCGAGGGCCGTCGCGCTCGATGCCCAGGGCCAGGTCCACGTGCTCATCGCACGGCCCTCTCCGCAGGTGGGCTACCTGCTTGGCCACCGGGCCGCCAACGGAGCCTGGAGCCTGCCGCCGGTGGAGGAGCTCGAGGCCGCGGGCGACCGCGAGCGGCTGGCCGTGGACGCCAACGGCCACCTCCACCTCGCGTTCGCGCGCGGGCACGGCATTACGAGTCAGGTCGTGTACGCGAGCAATGCGTCAGGGACGTGGGTCACCGAGCCGCTGGACTGGGACATTCCCGTGAGTTCGCCGCGCCTCCGCATCGCCTTGGAGGTGGACCCAACGGGCCGGCCCTCCCTGGTGGGCTCCGACGAGCAGGGAGCATGGCTGTGGGTGAAGGAGGACAACGGCTGGACGTCGTACGGACTGGGAGCCTTCCGGAGCCGGGGCCCCGCGCTGTCGCGAAGCCTCTTCTTCCCAAACATCCGCCACGTCCTGCTGGACGACGCGGACGCGGCCGCGAACACGAACGGGAGCACCAGCCAGATGATCGTGAAGATGCTGTACGGCACGGCCCCCGTCGGCTCGACGCGGCCCCTCGTCCTGGAGACGCTGGACGGTGGGAATGCGTTTCCCGGCCCCTCCTCCATCCACGTGGACGAGCAGGACCAGATCCAGGTGGGCTTCACCTACGTGCACTACGACTACCCGCCGGACGGCGGCGCGCTGCAGACGACGCGCGGCCTGCGCTACGCGCGCTACTGCCCGTGAGCCCCACGCGGGAAGCGCGCGGTTGCGGGGCACGGAAGCGGGCGCCTACAGTCGCCGCGCCTTGAGCGAGCCCGCCCCCGTCCTGAGTCCCCCGC
>NZ_RAWN01000023.1:0-68428 GCF_003668895.1 Corallococcus sp. AB045 | reverse complement strand
GGGGTGGGAGCTGGCCCGACGGTGGAGGCCCGCGTCGGAAGGGCCGGGCGTGACGCTGGCGGCCGGGCTCATCGCGGGCGAGGGACTGGTGGGGGTAGGCATCGTGCTGGCGCAAGCGCTCTGGTAGCCTTCGGGCATCCGCATGCGCTGTCCGGTCTGCCACCGCCGCCTCGCTCCCGGCGCGGCGTGTCCCGTGAATGGCGTCGCCGCCGAGCCGGGTCTCCCCCTGGAGCCGTTGGCGATCCCAGACGTCCCCGGCCTGTCCGGTGCCGCCCTGTTGGGAGTGGGGGGCTTCGCTCACGTCTTCACCGCGGTGCGCGAAGCGGAGGGTCGCGAGGTGGCGCTCAAGGTGGGACTGGGGCCGCACCATGCGCGCTTCGCCCATGAGGCGGAGGCGCTCCGGCGCGTAGGGCCGCCCACGGTGCCCCAGGTGCTGGAGGAGGGGCGGGTGGGGGGCAGGCCCTTCCTGGTGCAGGAGCTGTTGCGAGGGCAGACGCTCGCGGCGTGGATGGCGGCGCTGCCAGGGACGGGCGCGGCGTCCGTGGCGCGCGTGCGGGAGCTGCTGACGGGGCTGTGTCCGGCGGTGGCGCGCGTGCATGCGGTGGGGGTCGCGCACCGGGACCTCAAGCCGGAGAACATCTTCCTGCGCGAAGGTGGCGCGCTGAGCCTCCTGGACTTCGGGCTCGCGCGGTGGAGGGACGCGGGGCCGGCGGAGGCGGCGGGCAACCGCGCGGGCACGACGGTCTACATGGCGCCGGAGCAGTGCCTGGACGCGCGCGAGGCGGGCCCGGCGGCTGACATCTACGCGCTGGGCGTCCTGCTCTTCGAACTGCTCACGGGGACGCCGCCCTTCCACGGCACTCCGGACGAGGTGCGCGAAGGCCACGTGAGCCAGCGTCCGCCGCGTGTGTCGGAGCGTGCAGCGGTCCCGGTGGCGCTGGACGCGGTGGTGGCGCGGTGCCTGGCCAAGGAGCCGGCGCAACGGTACGCGAGCGCGGAGGAGGTGCTGGCCGCGTTCGAGGCCGCGTGCGCGGAAGGGCCTTCGCTGTCTGGTGTCGTCGGGGCGAGGGATGCGCGGCCGGCGCAGGCGCTGGTGACGTTCGCGGGCGCGCGTCCGGTGGCGGTGCTGGGACTGCGCACGGCCGCGTCGGTGGATGGGCTGGCGGCCACGCTGGAGCCGTTCGGCGGAGTGCTGGCACGGGTCGCGGCGGGCGGCTACCTGCTCGTCTTCTGCGAGTCGTTGTCCGCGGAGGCGAACGTGCGCGCGGGCGCGCTCGCGGCACGGCGGTTGGTGGAGTCTGGAGAGGCCTCGGCGGTCCTGCACGTCGCGGTGCTGTACGTGCATCCGGGCACCACGTTGCCGCGCATCGCGGGCGCCGCGCTGGAGCGGCCGGAGACGTGGTGGGGAAGGGCACTCGCGCAAGGCGAGGTGCGGGTGTCACCGGAGGCGGTCGCGCGGCTCGAGCCTGGATGGATCGAGCCCGTCACCCGGCAGGACGACAGTGACGCCGAGCCCGTAAGCCGTGAGTCCATTCCCTCGCAAGCGGCCGGAGAGGGCGAACACGCCGCGACACAGGCAGCCGGGACACGTGAATCTGCCGTGCCGCGAGCAGCCGCGGAGGGCGCACGCGCGGCGTCACCGCGCCCCGTGGACGCCGCGCGCGAGAACGGGGCGGTCATCCGTCTGCGCCTCCACGACGAGGACGGCGCTCGTGCTGATGGAGAGCCTCCTCCGTTCGTGGGCCGCGAAGCGCTGCTGGATGCGCTGGTCGCGGACGCGGCGCGGAGCCTGTCGTCCTCGGCTCCGGGCCTGGGCGTGCTCACCGGTGAGGTGGGGCATGGCAAGTCACGGTTGCTCAAGGCGCTCGCGCTCCAGTTGGAGTCCGCGGGCCATGCCCGGGTCGTCCGACTGCGCGCGCCGCCGCCAGATGCGTCGCTGTCCAACGCCCTGCTGGACTCCCTGCGCGCCGTCGCGGGCCGTCCGTCCGCGGAGCCCCGCATCCTGGCCGAGGCACTCCTCGCCCAGGCCCGTGAAACCCCGCTCGTGCTGTTGCTGGACGATGCGCACCTCGCGGATCCCCTGAGCCTGGATGTGCTCGAGCGCGCCACGCTCGAAGGTCCGAGGGCGCCCCTGTGGATCTGCGTCGCCGGACGGCCTTCGCTGCTGGGCCTGCGTCCCCACCTGGGCGAGCGCAGTGCCCAGTCCTCACGCCACACGCTGCCGCCCCTGCCTCCGGAAGCCAGCCGTGCGGTGCTCGTCCACCTGCTGCGCCCGGCGGAGCACATCCCCGAACCCGTGCTCGCGCGCCTGGAGCTCCTGGCGCAGGGCGTGCCCCTGTCCCTCGTCGAGCTGGCCCGCGCACTCCGCGCCGCCGGGGCCCTGCGTTCAGCGCCGGGCGGTGGATGGTACGTCGCGCCGGACGCGCTGCTGGACGTCTCCGTCACGCCGCTCTTTGAACGGCTGGCCCCACGCGTGCTCGCGAGCCTTCCGGAGGCCCACCGTGTGCTCGCGCGGCTGTGCGCGGTGCTCGGCACGGAGGTGGACGTCGCACGGGTGGACGCGGCCCTGCGCCACCTGACCGCTGGGCCGGAGCTGTCGCGCGCCGCCGCCCTGGACGCGGGCGCCGGCCTGCAACGGCTGACCCGCGCGGGCCTCCTGCGTCCCACCGGTCCGGGCCGCTTCGCCTTCCGCCATCCGCTCCTGCGCGAGGCCCTGGAGGCCCTGCTGCCTCCCGCGCCCCGCCGCGCGCTGCACGCCGCCGCGCTCAAGGCCAGCGTGGGGGATGACGTGGCCGAACGCCGCCGCCGGGCCCACCACGCGGCCGTCTGCGGCGCCCACCTGGAAGCCTCGCGCGACTACCTGTCGCTGGCGGAGGAGGCCCGCACCGGTCACCTCTCCGTGGAAGCGGAGCAGCACTACACACGCGCGCTCGCGCTCCTCCCGGAGTCCGACGACGCGAGAAGGGCCCAGGCGCTCGCGGGACGGGGCAAGGTCCGCCACCGCCTCCAGCGCTTCCGTGAAAGCCTCGCGGACCTGTCCACCGCGCGCGCCCTGGCCCGCACCCGAGGCGACGCCGCGCTCGAAGTGGACCTGCTCCTGGAGGAAGCCACCGCGCGCGACTGGATGGAGGACTCGGAGGGCTCCGCCGCCTGCACGCGCGAAGCGCTCGACGCCATCGAGCCCCTGGACGCGCCGCGCCTGTCCCTTCGCTGTGGCCTCGCACGCGGCCGCCTGCATGTGCGTCAGGGCGAATGGGCCGCCGCGACCCGCGTGCTCACCTCCACCGCCGAAGGCGCCGAGCGCGCCCGGGACCACGAGACGCTGGTCGTGTCGCTGGCCCTGCTGGGCGCCGCGCTCACCTTCCTGGACCGCGCGCCGGAAGCGGCCGAACGCTTCGACGAGGCCCTGGAGCGCTGCGAGTCCGCGGGCGACGGACTGCACAAGGCCGCCGTGCTGAGCAACCGCGTCCTCCTGTGGCTCCGCCAGGGCGACGTGCACCGCATGGAAGCGGACCTGCGCCGGGCCATGGCCCTGGGCCGGGAGCTGGCCCACGCGCAGATGGAGCGCTGGTCCACCTTCAACCTGGCGGAGGTCCTCTACATGCAGGGCCGCCTGGACGAAGCGCTCCCCCTCGCGCAGCGCGCGCATGAATTGGGCGTGCGCTTCTTCCGTGAACACCCCGTGCCCGTGGACGCGCTGCTCATCGCTCGCATCCAGGCCGCCGCGGGAGACGAGGCAGCGGCGGCCCGCCAGCTCGCCTGGATTGCCGAGCGCTGTCCGCCGGAATCCCTGCCGCCCACCGCCATCATGCGGCGGCTCGTGGAGCTCCAGGTCCATCAGCAGGCCGCCGGCGCCTTCCTCGCGACGGACTGGGCCGCGCTCCACACCGAAGCGGACGCGCTGGCCTCACCGGATGAGAAAGCGGAGATCCTCCTGCAGGCCACCGACATCGCGCGCCGCACGGGCGCCATGGACGAGGCCCGCGCGTGGCTCGAGCGTGCCGGACCCGCCGTGGCGGAAGCCCCCCTGTGGTCTACGCGTTTCCACGCATTGCGTGCCGCGCTCGCACCCTCAGCGCTGTAACGGGAATCGTTACACGGTGCCGCTCACGTAACCTTTCGCGCTACAGGGAGACAAGAAGGCCGCGCCTGGGGTTTCCTTCCCCTCCCATTTCCAAATCCTACCCAAGGAGTGTTCGCGCGATGGCCTCCTCCGTCCTCCGAGTCCCCTGGTGTTTCCTCTTGCTGGCCCTGACCGGCTGCGAGCCCTCGCTCCCGGAAGACACCACCGCCAGCGCCGATGCCGACGTGACGCTCGGCACGAGCAAGGCGGACATCCGCATCGCCAACTCGCTCACGACGCGGGAGCTGGTGCTCAACGCCATCGCCGCGAACCACGACGCCAACGCGGCCCTGTCCACCAACACGCTGGAGTCCCTCTTCGACCCCGACGAGATGATCCCCGGCGCGGACAGCGCGCTCGTCAACCACCAGCTCCGCGACCCGTACGCGCAGCGCTTCATGGCGTACCTGGTGAGCTGTGCGTTGGGCGAGGGCGAGACGCTCGAATACCTCAACCCCTTCAAACCCGCTGGCGCCCAGCGCAGTGAATGGGCCGGCTCCGCGGGCCTCTGTCCGTGGTGGCGCACGCAGGCGCCGGGCGACGCGTGCCTCCGGCGCGTGACGGCGTGTCTCCTGTCGCGCAACAACGGCCTGGGCTACCGCGTGGAGCTGTCCATGCGCGGGGAAATCCATGAGCCCGTCCTCTCCATGGCGGAGCCCTTCGCGCTGGACGCGTGGACGGAGCCGCTGGCGCACGTGCCGTCCACGACCGCGTCGGTGAGCAGCGCCGTGCCGTGCGACGAGCAGACGGTGGGCGCGGAGCGGAACTGTGGCTGGAAGATGCACTCGGTGGGGTGGTGTCCGGCGGGCCAGACCATCTCCGTGGGCGCGGGAGGCCCGGCGGTCTGCCCGTCGGGGACACCGCTGGGCTCCAGCTCCGGAGCGCGCATGGTGCTGCGCGTGTGCAATGGCATCGCCGGCTGCGACAAGACGGACGCGCGGCACGTGGAGTCCAGCCAGGGGTGTGTGCCGGAGTCCACGGACCCCTCGCCCTCCATCGATACGGACCCCTCCGTGAAGTTCACCTGCCCCGTGTCGGGTGGGTACTTCACGGTGATGACCGCGCCCTGGGACAGCGACGCGGAGGGCACGGCGACCGTGGGCGTCTCGGCCGGAGTGCAGGCGCCGCTCTCCGAGCGCGCCGTGTACCGGGTCCGCGAGGGCGCCTTCTACGGCAACCTCTTCGGCAGGGACGCGCTGCGCGACGACATCAACGTGACGGTGACGTTGGTGGCGGGGCAGAAGGACCGCTACACCATCAACCGTCCGAAGGGCCGCCAGTCGAAGCCCGTCTTCAAGGACCTCTACTCCTGCTACGACCCGGGCTGGGTGTACGGCCGGGCCTACGCGACCTACCGAGTCTGCGCGCTGCCGGGCACGCAGGAGGACTGCGCGGCCACCGTGACGGGCCCGTGCTGGAGCACCGCCCCGAACGTCCCCTACCAGTGCAAGACGCAGGACGGCCCGCTGCTGTCGGGCGACGGCGACTTCGAGTCCTGCATGGACACGTCCAACCAGCTCTGGGAGGAGCCCGTCACCGTCTTCCTCAACGGCGCGTGCGACCTGGTGGATGAAGAGCACCGCGAGCTGTGCAAGCGCTGGACGGAGCCCCCGCCGCCCCAGGAGAGCTCACGGGGCAAGCGCTAGCCCATGGCGGGCAATGGCGAGGAGGCCCTCTACGGCGAGGAGCTGCGGCCCGGCGCGCTCGTGGGCGAGTGGGTCGTGGACCGCGTCCAGGTCCACGGCCCCGTGTCCGCGCTGTACCGGGCGCGGCACGCGCAATCCGGAGTGCCCGCGGCGCTGAAGGTGCTGCACCCGCAGGTGGCCGCGGCGGCGGTGGCGCTGCGGCGCTTCCGGCGTGAAGCGGCCACGCTGCAGCGGCTGCACCACCCGCACATCGTCACGGTGCTGGGGTACGGCGAGCTGTCGGACGGCCGGCCCTTCATCGCCATGGAGTGGCTGGAGGGGCAGGACCTGGCGGCGGAGCTGGCCACGCGAGGGCCCCTGTCCCCGCGTGAGGTGCTGGAGGTGATGGAGCAGGTGGGCGCGGCGCTGCGTGTGGCGCACGCGGCGGGCGTGGTGCACCGCGACCTGAAGGTGCAGAACGTGGTGCGGCTCGCGCCGGGGCGCGGAGGCCCCGCCGTGAAGCTGGTGGACTTCGGCGTGGCGAAGGGGCTGGTGCCGGGCGCTCCGGGGAGCTCGTCGCTCACGCACACCGGCGTGGTGCTGGGCACGCCGCTGTCCATGGCGCCGGAGCAGATCCGCGGCGAGGTGCCGGACGCGCGCACGGACCTGTACGCCGCGGGCGTGCTGCTCTTCCAACTGCTCACGGGCATGCCGCCCTTCCAGGGCACCACGCGCCACGAGGTGGAGCAGCAGCACCTGCACGCGCCGCCGCCCCGTCCCGGAGAGCACGCGCCGGTGTCCGCCGCGCTGGACGCGGTGGTGCTGCGGTGTCTGCGCAAGGCGCGCGAGGATCGCCACCCGGACGTGGACGCGCTGCTGGAGGACCTGCGGGGCGCGGTGCTGGGAGGCGCGGCGCCGGTGGAGGTGCCACGCGCGGTGGGGCTGTACGTGGAGGCCCGGCTGACGGGCGAGCCGAACCCCGCCGCGATGGAGGACCTGGACGCGGGCCTGGAGCGCGCGAGCACCCTGGCGCGCGAAGCCGGGCTGGACGTGCGGGTGATGGGCGGCGTGTGCCTGCTCGCCGTGGCCAGCCTCCCGGACGACGTGCGCCGTGAACGCGAGCTGCGCGCGCGGGTGCTGGACGTGGGGCTCGCGCTGACGGGCAAGGACACCTCCACCGCGAGCCTGCACGTCACCGTGCACGTGGACCGGATGACATCGCGGGAAGACGCTCACGGCTGGACGGAGACCACGGCCTCCGCGTGGGACGCGACGGGCGGGGAAGGGGGCCTGCTCCACCTGCCCGGCTGGGTGCGGGATGACGGAGAAGCGGCCACGCCCATCGTCACCGGCCCGGCGCTGCGGGGACTGGAGGCGGACTTCGTCGCCAGCCCCGTGCCGGAGGCCGCCGAGCGCTGGCGGCTCTCCTCCCGGCGCTGAAGCCGCCTACGGCTTGATGCCGTGCCTGCGCAGCAGCCGGTAGAAGTGCACGCGGTCCATGCCGGCGGTGACGGCGGCCTGGGCCACCTTGCCCTGGTGCTTCTCCAGGAGCGCCCGCAGGTATCTCCGCTCGAAGTCGTCCACCACGCGCCGGCGCTGCTCCGCGTATGGCCGCGACAGGTCCAGCTCCAGCGGGCTGCCCTCCGGGCGCGAGTCCTCCTCCGCCAGGGGCAGCGCGTCCTCGAACACCAGGCAGCGCTCCAGGTGGTTGCGCAGTTCGCGCACGTTGCCCGGCCACGCCGCGTGCCTCAGCCGCGACATGAACTCCGGCGTGCGCAGCGCGCCCGTGCGCTCCGGGTCCGCGCCCAGCGACGCCAGGATGCCCGACACCAGCATGGACAGGTCCTCCGGCCGCTGGCGCAGGGAGGGCATGGCGATGCGCAGCACCGCGAGCCGGAAGAACAGGTCGGAGCGGAAGCGGCCCGCGTTCACCTCCGCGCGCAGGTCGCGGTGCGTGGCCGCGATGAGCCGCACGTCCACCGGCTGGTACGTGTTGCTGCCCACCCGGCGGATCTCCCGGTTCTCCAGCACACGCAAGAGCTTGGGCTGCAACTCCGGGGGCAATTCGCCAATCTCGTCCAGGAAGACGGTGCCTCCGTCGGCCTCCTCGAAGACGCCCGCTCGCCGGCTCACCGCGCCGGTGAAGGAGCCCTTCTCGTGGCCGAACAGCTCGCTCTCCAGGATGTGCGCGGGGATGGCGCCGCAGTCCACCACCAGGAACGCCGCGTCCTTGCGCCGGCTGGCCTGGTGGATGGCGAGCGCCCCCTGGCTCTTGCCCGTGCCCGTCTCTCCCTCCAGCAGCACCGTGACGTCGCGCGCGGAGGCCCGCTCCATCATCGCGAAGCAGCCGCGCATGGCCACGGACGTGCCCACCAGCGTGCCGAAGCGCGTCAACTCCGACAGGGGCAGCCGGTTGCTCTCCGCACTGAAGTCGAACCGCAGCACCACTCGGCCCAGCCGCAGCAGGCTGCCGCTGCGCAGGATGCCCTCCACCACCTGCACGCCGTCCACGATGACGCCGTTGAGGCTGTCCAGGTCCTTCACCTGCGGGCCCTTGGGCCCGATTCGCACCTCGCAGTGGAAGCGCGACACGGTGGAGTCCTCCACCGCGAAGTCGTTGAGCGGATGCGAGCCCACCGAGCAGGTGTCCGCCGTGGACTCCCACACCGTGCCCGCGCCCGGGCCCTCCACCACGGACAGGCGGAAGCGGCGCACCGTGGGCAGGTCCCCCGGACGGCGGGCCTGCTCATACGGCAGCGTCACGTGGAGCGCGGCCTCCTGCCCCTCCTCGTCCAGGTGGGCGCCCTTGTCCTTCGACTCCCCGGGGGTCCCGTCGACGCGGGTTCGATCCGACACAGACATGCACCTGAAACTACCACGTCCGGGCCACACGGGGCGGGGACGCCGGGTGTCCGGCAGGACACAGACGCGGTGCGCGCACGCACAGCGTCAGCTCAGCGTCACGTCCAGGAACATCATCAGCACGAAGCCCACCATCAGCCCGGCGGTGGCCTCCTTCGCGTACTCCTGGCGGTGGCTCTCGGGGATCATCTCGTCGCTGACGACGTACAGCATGGAGCCGCCCGCGAACGCGAGCGCCCACGGCAGCACGCCTGACGCGAACGACGTGGCGAAGAAGCCCACCAGCGCGGCCACGCCCTCCACCAGCCCCGTGTAGAGCGCCACCAGCACCGCCTGCTTGCGGCTGTACGCCACGCCCATCAGCGCCAGCGCGACGACGAAACCCTCCGGGATGTCCTGCAGCCCGATACCCACGAGGATGGGCACGGCGATGGTCATGGAGCGGCTGCCCACGCCGGTGCCCACCGCCAGGCCCTCCGGGAAGTTGTGCAGCGCGATGGCCAGCACGAACAGCCAGATGCGCTTCAGGTTCGCCGCCTGTGCGTTTCCCTCCTGACCCTTGATGAAGTGCTCGTGCGGGATGAAGCGGTTGCACAGGTGCAGGAACAGGCCGCCCACCAGCATGCTGCCGCCCACCACCAGCGCGGGGACGAAGCGCGACGTGGTGCGCTCCTCCGCCAGGTGGATGGCGGGGACGACGAGCGAGAAGGCCGTGGCCGCGAGCATCACGCCCGCGCTGAAGCCCATCAGCACGTCCTTGGTGCGCTGGGAGATGCCGCCCATGGCCAGGGCGGGCACGGCGCCCAGGCTGGTGGAGAGCACGGTGACGGCGCTGCCAACGAGCGCCAGTGCGAGGGTGGACGAGCCGAAACCGCTGTCGGACATGGCCCCCTCAACCTGTCGCACTCCCCGCCGCCCGGCCACCTTTTCGGCGGGGCGGGGCGCGAAGGATGCCCGCCATGGAACTGCGGTGTCCGGGAGGATGCACTCAGGGCGACAGGCGCTGCTTCTCTCGCAGGATGAGGTGCCACTCCTGGAGGTTCTTCTGGAGCGCGGACAGCCACGCGTCGATCTCCGGATCCAGCCGCTTGTCCACGCCGCGCAGGGACTCCAGGAGCGGCCGGGCGCCGGACTGGCCCAGTCGCGCCAGCCCCTCCAGCGCGGACTTGCGCACCGCGAGGTCGCTGTCGCTCCGATACAGAGAAGTGAGCGAGCGGCGCGCGCCCGCGGACTCGGAGCTCGGCACGCCGCCCAGGGCCTTCGCCGCCGCCGCGCGCAGGCCCGCGTCCTCCGAGCGCAATTGCTGGGTGAGCTTGCGCACCACCTCCGGGCTCGCGGCCTCCATGGAGACCTCGCCCAGCAGGCGTTTGGCCAGCGCCGGGTCGTCCGTGGCCGTGGCGACCTTCACCGCCGCTTCGGCCAGCTCCGGGTTGTGGCCGAAGTAGATGCCGGCGCTCTCCGTCACCAGGTTCTCCACCACCGCCTGACGCACCTCCGGCGCGCTGTCACGCACGAGCTGCTCGTAGGTGACGACGTCGCCGTTCTTCGCCATGAACTCCACCGACGGCGAGCCCTGGAGCGCGCGCACCGCCGCGGCGCGCAGGCCGGGGTCCGCGTCCTGGCTCGCGCGGGAGAGCAGCGGCTGGAGCAGCTCCGGCTTCTGCGCGTTGCTCGCCTTGGTGGCCAGCGCCGCGCCCACGGCCTCCAGCACGGCGGGGTCTCGCTCCTGGCTCACCGCCCGGCCCAGGGCCTCTGGCGGCATGGCGATGGCGGCCTCCTTCAAACGCAGCCGCGCGTACTTGCGGTACGCGGGCGAGCCCGTCTTCATGGCCACGCGCACCTCGTCCAGCATGCCCTCCACCGTGCAGGCCGTCCGGGTGGGGACGGCAACGGGCGCACCCTGCGCCAGGGCCAGGCCGGGCAGCAGCGACAGCCAGAGCACCCGGGCCTTCATCGTTCGCGAGCCCATCAGTGCGGCGCTCCTTCCTCGACCACGCAGGCGTGGTGTTCCTTCTTGCCCTGCCAGATGCGCGCGAAGTCCGTCGTGCCGGTGGCGTACAGCGCCTTGAAGTCCAGATAGTCCTGCCGCAGGCGCGGGTCCTTGCGCGCGAACTCCTCCACCAGGGGCAGGGCATCCGCGCCGGCCGCGCGCACCGCGAAGCGCAGGAAGGCCCAGCGCACGCACAGGTCATGTTCGCCGTCGAAGGCGGCGCGGTACGCGGCCAGGGCCTTCTGGGGGTCTTCAGTGACGGCGAGCCGGAAGGCGGCCATCTCGCGCACGTCGCGCTCCTTGTCGGTGCGCATCACCTTGGCCAGCGCGTCGATGGAGTCCGAGTCGAGCAGCGGGTCGGAGTACGACGGCATCTCCAGCGCGAGCAGCCGCACCGCCGAGTCATCCGACGTGGTGCCGATGTCCAGCAGGTCCTTCCAGTACGGCGCATACGTGCCGGTGCGCTCGTAGTCCTCCTTCATCACCCGGCCCAGCGTGCGCGTGGCCATCCACGCGGCGGAGTCGGCGGAGTCATCCATCGCGATGGCCTTGAGCCGGCCGCGCGTCTCCGGCGTGAAGCGGTGCTGCGTCTCCAGCGCGTCCAACGCGGAGGCCCGGTCCGTGGTGGCCACCGACTTGTCCTCGGCCACCGACACCAGCTTCTCCGTGACGCGCGGGTGGCGCACGGCGGGCGAGGCCTTGAGGGCCTCCAGGTAGATGGCCGGCTCTGGCGGCGCGGCGTTCACCGCCCACGCCACCAGTTGCAGCGCTCGGTCCGGGTCGTTGCCCACGAGCTCCGTCAGGCGCTCCTGGAGATAGGCCACCAGCGCTGTGTCGCGCGCCTGGATGGCGGCGGCCACGGCGGCGTGCAGCGACTCCATCGTCGCGGACCTGTCCAACGCGGCGAGCCCGTCCCAGCACCCGGGCATCGGAATCTCCTCGCGCGGGCCCGTGCGCGCGGAGGGCGGAGGCTCCGCGTTGGTGGCATTCCCGGCGGCGGCCGTGGCCATGGCAGGAGTCACCGCGACGTGCGGCGGAGGACCGGCGTCATCGCTCCCGGCCGAACCTCGCCACCACACGACGCCCAGGGCGACGAGGAGGACGAGGCCGGCGAGCGCGACCTTGAAGAGGGGACGGGAGGTCATGTCGAAGGGGGCTCACGCGGAGGAGGAAGGACGGGCGCACGCGCGCCGGACATCGGAGATGTGAAGCCGGGCAGGGGACGTGCGGCCCCCGCCCGAGGACACCTGCACGCTTTGGCTACAGCGTGGGAACGCCCAGCCGGTTGGTGCAGTTGGCGTTGGTGCCGCACGTGGTGCCGACGCTGGTGTACCAGGCCGACTTGCGCGTGCCGTACTGCCGGTTGTCCGCGTGCACGTGCGGGCCAGTGGCGCTGCCCGTGCCGCCCACGAGCCCCAGCGCGCAGCGGTCGCACGTCTTCGTGCCGGAGCTGACGTTGGCGTAGAAGTGCAGCTGGCGGAAGTCCCAGCCGTTCGCGCCGGACACCACGTAGTAGTTGCCCGCGCCGCCGTTACACGTGGATCCGTAGCAGGCCGCCGCGCAGCCGCCGTAGTAGTAATAGTAGTAGTTGCCCACCAGCATGCCGCGGTGGTTCCACTCGCCGCAGGATCCGTTGCCGATATCCAGCGCCGTGTGGCTGCTCCCGGTGCAGTTGTAATAGGTGGTCGAGTTCACGTAGGCCGCCGGGTCGCAGATGGGGCCGTTCGCCGTGGCCGCCACCCCCGGACTGGCCCACGCCGCGGCGGCCAACGCCACCCCGGCGGACAGCAACGTCTTCAGCTTCATGCGGTGCTCCCTCCCGTCATCCACCCCCCCGTTTCCCCTCGAATGGGGCGGGGGTGGTGAAGCCGTAATACATGAAAAACTGGAAACCGTCTCGCGAATCGGGAATTGAGAAACACAACGATTCCAAGGGCTTCCGTGCCGCGCCGTGTCGTTTCCCGGTGTGCGACGCAACTGGCGGCAAACGTTCACGACAATCTGGAATGTCGGCGTTCTGCCGACCCTGGCGCACCGCTGCCGGGACCCTCAGGCCAGGTGTCTCCGTCACCTGGGAGAAGCGACATGACCACGATTGGCAAGCCCGGCTCGCGCACGACGTCCCCTGTCAGCACCCCGCAGCCGAAGACGCCCGCCGCGCCCGGGAAGCCGAACGCGGTGAAGGCCGCCGTCACGCAGCGGATGTCGGACGGCTTCGACTCGGGTCCCCGCGCGGGTTCGCGTCCCCAGCTGACGGAGGTCCGCACCACCGAGACGGCGCTGAAGAAGGACAAGGACGGCGGTGGCTTCCTGGGCGGAATCGGGTCGGGCATCGGATCGGCCATCGACAAGATCGCCAAGGGCGTGGCGAAGGCGCTCGCGCCGCAGGTGAGCACGAACGCGGACGGCCGCACGGTGGTGGACCTGGGCGCGGGCAACAACACCGCGACGGTGTCGCAGAACAAGGACGGTGGGCTGACCATCAAGTCCGGCAGCGACACGGTGACGCTCACCGCGGAGCAGGCCAAGGGCGCCATCATCAACGGCGGCGCGGGCAACGACTCCATCACCGTGGACAAGAGCGTCACGCAGGACATCACCCTGGACGGCGGTGAGGGCGACGACAAGCTCACGGGCGGCGCGGGCAACGACACGCTCATCGGCGGCGCGGGCAACGACACCGTCATTGGCGGCGAGGGCAAGGACACGCTGAAGGGCCAGGACGGCGACGACTACCTGGAGGGCGGCGCGGGCGATGACCGCATCATGGGTGGCGAGGGCCGCGACGTGATGTACGGCCTGGACGGCAACGACTCCCTGTCCGGCGGCAGTGGCCGGGACTACATCGACGCGGGCGCGGGCGATGACCGGGCCTACGGCGGCGAGGGCGACGACCAGGTCATCGGCGGGCGCGGCAACGACACGCTGTCGGGTGGCGCGGGCAACGACGCGGTGGCGGGCGGCGCGGGCAAGGACACCGTCCGTGGCGGCACGGGCACGGACAAGCTCTACGTGGAGGAGGGCGAGACCACCGCCGACGCGGCCGAGGGCGAGCGTGAAATCGTCGACATGACGGACGCGGACCAGCGGGGCTCCTCCGTCTCCGTGACGGGCAGCGCGGAGTTCCAGGCGCGCGTGCAGTCGGACCTGGACGCGATGCGCTCGCTGCCTTCGGGCCAGGACCTGCTGCGCACGCTGGACGACAGCGGCAAGAAGACGGTCATCCGCGAGACGTCCAGCGGCAACAGCGCGGGCGGCACGAACTTCAACGACGGCTTCATGAACGCGGACGGCACGCCGGGCAAGGGCACGGACTCGCAGGTGAACTACAACACCACGCGCATCTCGCTGGGCAGCGAGGAGTGGATGAACCGCCCGCCGGTGGTGGGTCTGTTCCACGAGCTGGTGCACGCCTCGGACATGAACAACGGCACGCTGGCGCTGGGCTCCAAGGACGGCACGCGCAACCTGGAGACCTCCGCGGTGGGCCTGCCCATCGACCTGGACCAGAACCCGGCGACGCCGGACGTGGTCCAGGGCGGACGTCCCGGAGAGAACGTCCTGCGTGACGACCTGAACCTGCCCACCCGCCCGCGCTACTAGGATTCGGGGGATGAAGACCTTCCGCCGCGCTGGTGCCATCATGGCGCTGGCAATCATCGTGGGCTGTGCGCGGGCGCCGGAGCGGCCCGCGCCCCCAGCGGAGCCAGGAGGACAGCGCGTGGCCCAGGCGGACGTGGAGCTGAAGGTGGAGTCGGTGACGCACGAGGCGGACACGCTCGCCGTCACCTACGCGGTGCACAACCGGACGCAGAAGGCCGTGCTGCTCACGGACGGCCTGTGGGACGTGGGCTTCAGCGGCCACCTCACGCTGGCACCCGAGCGGGCCTACGTGGACCTGTCCGGCGGAAAGGTGGTGCTGTCGCGGATGTTGGTGCCGGTGCCGGAGAACCTGGAGGTGGAGGCGCCGGAGGTGCCCGCGGTCAGCCGCGTGGAGCCGGGCGCCACGGCGAACCGCCGCGCGGTGGTGCCGCTGCCCCTGCGCACCGCGCTGCCGTACCCCACGGGCCCGGAGGAGACGCGCGAGCTGTCCACCGTGCGCGAGGTGTCCCTGCGCGTGGGCTACCTGCCGGACGCGGACGCCATCACGCTCAGCCAGGGGAAGGACGCGCAGGGCACGCCCATCCAGACGCCCCGGTACGGGCCGGTGGTGATGGCACAGCGGGTGTTGGACAGCGGACCCCTGCCGGTGACGGACGCGAAGTAGGGAACCCGGGCCCTGGCGGTGGAGGACGAGCGCGATGACGGCTCCGGGCCCGTCATCGTCACCGAGGACGAGCAAGGGCGCCGCTCGCTGCGCTTCGGCGACGGGGGCGCGCGCCAGAGCGTGGTGTGGCCCGGCGAGCCGCTGCGGCTGGAGCTGCCGTACACCCGCATGGCGATGGTGTCGCTGGCGTTCGTGCCCCGGCCGGAGAACATCCTCGCCATCGGGTTGGGGGGGGGCGCCATCCCCATGTTCCTGCGCGCGGTGCTGCCGGACACGCACATCGACGTGGTGGAACTGGACGCGGCGGTGGTGGACGCCGCGAAGGAGTACTGCGGCTTCCAGGAGGACGCGCTCCTGCGCGCGCACGTGGCGGACGGGCGGGCCTTCATCGAAGCGGACGGGCCGCCCTACGACCTCATCCTCCTGGATGCATACGGAGCGGATCAGATTCCCGGGCACCTGGCCACGCGCGAGTTCCTGGGCGCGGTGCGCGCGCGGCTGACGCGAGGCGGGGCGGTGGTGAGCAACGTCTGGGAGTCCGCGGCGAACCCGCACTACGACGCGATGGTGCGCACCTACCAGGTGAGCTTCCACGGCCTGTCCGTCTTCGAGGTGCCCACCACGACCAACCGCATCCTGGTGGGGCTGGAAGGCCCGCTGCGGCTGACGCGCGAGGCGCTGGTGGAGCGGGCCCGCCGGGTGGAGCGGGAGCGCAAGCTGCCTTTCCGGTTGAGCACCCTGGTGGCGCAGCGCTACCGGCCCCTGACGCGGCGGCTGGGGCGGGGCCGGGTGTTGACGGACGCGGAACTGGGGCCCGGCGGCCTCATCCCGGAGGAGTGAGGCCGCTCTGCTGGCCAGTGAGCACAGCCCCGCCCGGCCGCGGCTGAATCAGGGGGTGGCGCTGCTAATCTTGAAGGCTCGGTACGTCAGCATCCTTTCGGGAGACGCGATGAACGGCGCGAACGACGGACGACCCGGCCAGCCCTCTGCTTCCTCCGAGGACGAGGCGACGCTGGCGGATGGCGAGTCCGATGCCGCGGGCCTGGAGGCCCGTCCGAAGTCGAAGCCCATCTACGTGTTGGAGGGCAACACGCTGAGGACGCGGCTGACGCGCGAGCTGGGCATCCACTATCCCTTCGTCGGAGCAGGCATGGCGTTCGTGTCCCTGCCTCCGCTGGTGGTGGCGGTTTCGGAAGCGGGCGGCCTGGGAATGTTGGGCACGGCGCCAGAGCCGCCGGGCGTGCTGGAGGCGCGGCTGAAGGCCATCCAGGCGGGCACGCAACGCCCCTACGGCGTGGACTTCATCGTGGACAAGGAGCCACACGGCTTCACGACGCGGGACCACGTGGACACATGCATCGCGGCGAAGGTGCCGGTGGTGGTGTTCCACTGGGCGTTGCCGCCGCGCGAGTGGATTCAATCGCTGCAGGCCGCGGGGACGCGGGTCTGGGTGCAGGCAGGCACGGTGGAGCTGGCGAGGCAGTCGCTGGACGCCGGGGTGGAGGGGCTCATCGCCCAGGGGCGGCAGGCGGGCGGGCGAAACCTGGGCAGCACGCCGACGTTGGTCTTGCTGAAGGAGTTCCGGAAGTTGACGGGCGTGGTGCCGGTGCTGGCGGCGGGAGGCATCGCGGACGGGTTCAGCGCGGCGCGCGCGCTGCATCACGGCGCGGACGGCGTCTGGGTGGGCACGCGGCTGGTGGCGTCGGTGGAGGCGTACGCGCACCCGCTCTACAAAGAGCGGCTGGTGGACGGGGACGCGGGCGACACGGCGATGACGACGCTGTTCGGGCCGGAGTGGCCGGGCAAGCGCATGCGGGTGATCCGCAACCGCGTGGTGCGCGAGTGGGCGGGGCGGGAGTCGAGCGTGCCGGCGACGGCGGAGTCGGGCGCCATCGGGACGACGCGGCTGTTCCCGGGCGTGCTGGACGTGCAGTACGTGATGCCGAGGTTCAGCTCCTTCCTGCCCACGCCGGACACGCAGGGAGACCTGGAGGAGATGAGCCTCCCGGCGGGAGGCGCGAGCATGGCGCGCATCGACACCGTGCAGCCCGCGGGGCAGATCGTCGTGGAGATGATGGAGCGGGCCCGGCGGTTGTTGGAGTCGCCGGAGGGGCTGGATGAGGCGGACGAGGACGACCGGGGTTAGCGCGCCGGGAAGCGCTGTTCGAGGCGGTCTTCCCAGTCGTCCAGCGCGGAATTGGCCCCCGCGTAGTCCTTTGCGGAGCGCGCGTAGCTCGCGGACTGCGCGATCGCTTGCAGTGACTCCTTCAGCGCCTTTGCTTCTGGTGCGCCCGCGCTTCTGCGAAACAACTCCGTCCGGAGCCGCTGGATGCGCTGAAAGAGCTCCTTCTTTGCCTGTGAGGGCTTCGGAGACCTGGCGTCCACGCCCGCGTCGGTCCCAGGGGTGCCCGCGTCAGCCCCCTGGATGACTTCATGAGTCTCATGTGGGCCCGCGTCAGTCCCATGGGGGCTCGCCTCAGTCCCATGGGGGTTCGTATCGGCTGGGGTTTCGGTAGGAGGAGAAGGCACTGAGCGGAGCCGGACGATGCCAGCGCCTACGCTCAGCAGCACCAACGCGCCAAGCAGTGCCCATCCAATGCCCGGCGGTTGGCGAATGGCCTTGAGCGCTTCCTGCGTGCTGGGCGTATTGCTGTCACCCGCAGGGAGCGGGATCTCGGTCTTCGTGAGGGATGGCGCGCGAGGAGGCGAGCGCAGTGGGATGCGCTTCAATTGCTCACGCACGGCTTCGGCGGAAGGCGGCCGTGACGCGGGGTTCTTCGCAAGCAGATGGAGCACCAGGGCGTCCACTTCCTGCGGCAGTCCCGGGAGGCGCGACGAAGGCAGCGGCGGCGCCTGCTCCAGGTGCGCGAACATCACCTGGACGGACTCGCCCTGGAAGGGGCGCACGCCAGTGAGCAACTGGAACATCAGCACGCCCACCGCGTAGAGGTCGGTCGCCGGCCCGACGGTGTCGCCGCGGATCTGCTCGGGCGCCATGAACTCCGGCGTGCCGATGACCATGTCGTCCGCCGTCAGCGGCTTGTCGCGCGACTCCATCAACTTCGCGATGCCGAAGTCGACCAGCTTCACGGCGGCCGGAGTCGATGGCGCTTCCACGATGAAGACGTTGGGTGGCTTCAGGTCGCGGTGCACCACGCCGGCACGGTGCGCGGCGCTCAGCGCGGAGAGCATCTGGTCCATGACCCAGACGACGGACTCCAGGTCCATGGGGCGCTTCGCGCGGACGAAATCAGAGAGCGCCCGTCCCTGGAGCAACTCCATGATGACGTAGGGGCGCTCATCCGGGAGGGTGCCAAAGCCGAAGATGTCGATGATGCCCGGATGCCGGACGGCATTGACCGCACGGGCCTCCACCAGCAGGCGCTGCACCTGCTGCTGCGACACCATCTCGACGCGCATGACCTTGATGGCGACCTGCTTGCCAATCAGCGGGTGCACGGCGCGGTACACCACGCCCATGCCGCCCGCGCCGATGCGCTCCTGGACGACGAACTCCCCCAACTGCGAACCCAACAAAGGATCCGGAGGCGTGCTGACCCGCGATGGGGGGCGCATGACCTGTGTGGCATCGCTTCGAGAGGAGCGGGGGCTTTTCATGGGGGCGCTGGCGCGCGAACCATAGGCATGCGCTCCCAATGCATTCAAACATCCGCGGGTCAGCGGATCACGATGTGGAGGATCTCCTGGGACAGGGAGACCCACAGGGTCGTGCCTGACTTCCCTGGGAAAGAAATGATCAGCGCGGGAAGCGCGCCTTCAGCTTCTCCAGCCAGGCGTCCATTCTGTTCAGAAGGGCCATACTTCCGTCGGACGTCTGCTCCGGGGCATTCGCCTCTGTGTGGAACTGCTGGAGTTGGGATTCGAGTTCCGGAACGCTTCCCGCATCACCGGTTCGACTCCTGAGTTCCTTGGCCAGTTGCTCCAGCTTCAGGGTCACCTTCTCGGCGATAGAGAGTTTCCGAACCGAGGTGACAGAGGTGGACGGTGGTGGCGTGGCGGGGGCGGGCACGACAGGCTCACGCGACGGTGGCTTGGGAAGCTCGGCCAGAGCAGGTGTGAAGCTCGCCGGAAATTTTTGGGGATCGGAACGCCAGCGCTTGAAACTCTTTTCCCAGCGCTCGATGTCATCCAGGATGAGGTTCGCCTCGCTCGGAGTTTCCGCCCTGACTGCCGCCTGGTAGTACTTGACTAGGCTTTCCTGAAAAGCTGGTGGAGGGCTTCCGTTGGGGCTTTGGGAATAGAGAGCCTCGTACAGCGCATCCAGCTGCTTCGCTAGGTATCTCTGCGTGGACGAGTCCTGCGAGAGCTTCGGCCGCGCGAAGCGCGCAACAGCAACGGGCGGCGCGACGACCGGGGCGGACGCGGGCTGCGTCGGGGGCGGAGCGGGTGTCCCAACGAACTTGTTGCCTTCAGTCTCCGTGACATCGGTCACAGTGGCCTTGCCCTGGGCCGCGATGGGCGGCTCCGGAGTTACAGAGGGGATGGGCTCTGGCAATGACGTTGAGGAGACCTTGGTTTTGTAAGTGATTCTTCCCGTGCGAGAGGGCCGTGAAGGTGACCCTTTCTCCTCGGATTCGGACGAAACCTTTTCGGCCTCCTTGTCAGGCTCCTCCTCCGTCGACGGGACGGTCACCGTGGTGCCCACGGCCTGGGAAGTTTCCGAAGTGGCCTGCTTGACGCGAACTTCTTTCGTGGGCTCGGTTTCAGGCTTGGGCGCTATCTGCGTGGGGACCGCTTCAGTCGGAGCAACCGGGTGGCTCAGCCACCACGCTCCAGCCCCCAGGCCCACGAGCAACGCCGCGCCTCCCAGCATCCAGCCCAGGCGCGCTGGCCGCCGGAGGGTCTGGAGCGTCTCCGTCCCCGAGTCTTCAGCATCCGCGACCACGACAGGCGCACGGGTGGCGACACGGGCCGCGGCGGGCTTGGGCACAGGGGCCGGGCGCTGTGTGGATGCCTTGGGCTTCAGGCCCGGGGGCCTCGCGAAGGTCTGGGTGCGGGACTCCGTGGGCACCCGCTGGAGCTGCTGCTGCACGGCCTCGGCGGAGGGTGGGCGCAGGGCGGGGTCCTTCGCCAGCAGTTGGAGCACCAGCGTGTCGAGCTCCGGGGGAATCCCCTCCGCGCGCGAGGAGGGCAGCGGAGGGATCCGATCGACATGGGCGAACAGCACCTGGACGGGATCGCCCTGGAAGGGCCGCGCGCCCGTAAGCATCTGGAACGCCATGATGCCCAGCGCGTAGAGGTCCGTTGCCGGGCCCACCGTGCCGCCGCGGATCTGCTCGGGCGCCATGAACTCGGGCGTGCCCAGCACGGAGCCATCGAGGGTCGTCGGGCTCTCCCTGTTCTCCAGCAGCTTGGCGATGCCGAAGTCGACCAGCTTGATCGTGGGCGCGGCGTTCGGCGGCTCCACCATGAACACGTTCGCTGGCTTCAGGTCCCGGTGTACGACCCCCGCCCGGTGTGCCGCCCCCAGCGCTGAGAGGATCTGATCCAACATCCAGAGGACGGTGGGCACGTCCAACCGCTTCTGGTCGGACAGCAGCTCGGAGAGCGGCCGGCCCTCCAGCAGCTCCATCACGACGTAGGGGCGCCCATCCGGAAGCTTGCCGAAGCCGAAGATGTCGATGATGCCCGGGTGCCGGATGGCATTCACCGCACGGGCTTCCACGAGCAGCCGCTCATGCACCCGGGGGGAGACGAGCTCCGCGCGCAACACCTTGATGGCGGCCTGCTTCCCGATGAGGGAATGGGTGGCCCGGTAGACGACCCCCATTCCTCCGGCGCCGATCCGCTCCTCGACGGTGAAGTCACCAATCTGTGACGAGAGCAGCGGATCCACGAGAGGCGTGGTGTCCGCCGACGCGGTCTTCCGCAGGGTGAGCGTCGCCCCGTCGGGAATGGAAGGACGGTGGGTTTTCATGAGGGGAGTTCGCGCGGACCATAGCCGCCCATTTCCCCTGATTCCAAACAACCCACCAGCATGGGGCGGCGGGTCGTGAGTGACTGCCGGGATGTAAAATCATACCCGCCAGGGATTGCCTCCCGCCACATGCGCGGGTCAGCGCGCAGGGAAGCGTTGATCCAGGCGGTGTTCGAAGTCGTTCAGCGCCTGCTTGATCGTGGCCAGCTCCTTGCGGGTCTTCGCCGTGGCGATGCTGTTCAGGAGCATCACCTGCTCTTCGACAATGTCCTCCGGAAGGTCTTTGCCTCCGTTCCGGACCCGCATCTTCGCCACGAGGGTCTTGATCCGCCCGAGCAGCTCATCCTTCTTGTCCTGGATGCTTACCGAAGGAGGGGGAAGCATCTGCGCTTGCGCGGGCGGCGGACTGGACGCTGGCAAGGTGGTGACCGTCGTCGGCTCCTCGGGGGGCTCCTGAGCGGGCGCCGGTGGCGGCGTCTGTACTTCCGAACGGGAGTCCTGCTGAAGCTGGGGCTGCGCGGGTTCCGGCCGTGGTGGCGCTTTGGCGACGTGGGCGGGAGGGGGCTCGGAGGTGACTGCTGGCACGGGATCGGGCGTCCGGCGCTGGATGACCGCGGCCCCCGCAACCAGGAGCAGCACTGCCCCCGCCAACCCCCAGCGCAGGCCAGGTGATGGGCGGATGGCATTGATCGCATCCTGTGTCGTGCTGTGCGTCACGGTGTCTCCCGCGGAAGGTGCTGTCGTAGGTGTTGCGTCTGGCCTCGGAAGCGAAGGGGCCCGGGGCGCGGAGCGCAGGGGGATGCGCTTCAAGCGCTCGCGCACGGCTTCGGCGGAAGGAGGGCGCCGCGAGGGGTCCTTCTGCAGCAACTGCAGGACCAGCGAGTCCAGTTCCTGCGGGAGCCCGGGCACGCGCGAAGAGGGCGCGGGAGAGCGCTCCTCCATGTGCGCGAACATCACCTGCACCGAGTCCCCCTGGAACGGGCGCACGCCGGTGAGCAACTGGAACATCATCACGCCCACTGCATAGAGGTCCGTCGCGGGGCTGACGTCGCCGCCACTGCGGATCTGCTCCGGCGCCATGTACTCCGGCGTCCCGATGACGGAACCGTCAGCCGTGAGCGGGGTGTCGTGTGACTCCAGGAGCTTCGCGATGCCGAAGTCGACGAGCTTCACGGAAGCCGGCGCCTGGGCGGTTTCCACGATGAAGACGTTCGCGGGCTTCAGGTCCCGGTGCACGACCCCCGCACGGTGCGCGGCCTCCAGCGCGGCCAGCATCTGGTCCATGACCCAGACGACGCTCTCAAGCTCCATGGGCCGCTTCGCACGGACGAAGTCCGACAGCGGTCTTCCCTGGAGCAACTCCATGGTGACGTAGGGCCGCTCATCCGGAAGGCTGCCGAACCCGAAGATGTCGATGATGCCCGGATGCCGGATGGCATTGACCGAGCGGGCCTCCACGAGGAGCCGCTGCACCAGCGGCGCGGACACCAACTCCATCCGAAGGACCTTGATGGCGGCCTGCTTGCCAATCAGCGGGTGCACGGCGCGATACACCACGCCCATGCCGCCCGCACCAATGCGTTGCTGAATGACGAACTCACCCACCCGTGTGCCCAGCAGGGGATCCGGGGCTGCGCTGGACCGAGACTCTGGCTGGGCGGATTGCCCTGCGTCGCTTCGAGAGGAAGAGGGGTTTCTCATGGGGGGCGCTGGCGCGCGAACCATAGCCATGCGCTCCCAGTGCTTTCAAACATCCCCTGATCCGCATTCCCGATGCGGAGGAACCCGTGGATCCACATGACCCACTCAGGGTCTTGTCTGACTTCTCTATTGGGGAGAGATGATCAGCGCGGGAGCCGTGCGTTCAGCTGCTCCTGCCACGAATCCAGCGCCTGATTCACTGCCATGCGGTTGGTGGCGGTATCGGCCTTCACGGCCTCCGTGTAGAGGCCGACCAGCTTCCGCGTGAGGTCCGGCGCGACGTCCTGGCCCTTCGTGCGTTTGCGCAGCTCCGCGACCAGCTTGTCCAAGCGCTGGGCCAGCCTCTGCTCAGACACGTTGGCCCGGGGCAGAGTGGGCAGCGAGGGCAGCACGAGCGGCGGGACCTTGGGCATCTCCGGGACGACGACCACGGGCGGCGCGTCATGCAAGGCGATGCGCTGCGCCAGCTCCTTCTCGATGCCATCCAGCGCCATGTGGATCCGCGCGCGCTCGGCCTCCGTCGTCGCGTCCGCGGCGGCCCGGTACTGGTGGATCAGCTTGCCGCGCAACGCTCCTTCCTCGTCCACGTCCTTCGCTCGCGCCCGCTGTTGCTTGAACAACCCGGACAGCCGCCGCGCCAGCTTCTTCTCCGACGCCGTCGAGAGCGGCAGCGGAGGCAGTCCTGTCTTCACCTCCGTCTCCGGCGCCTCTTCCTCGAGCTCCTCGGGCTCGGGCTCGGCTGTCACGACCGGATCCGGCACGGGTGGCACCACCGGATCCGGCGCCTTCACCACGGGCGGGACCGGCATGGGCAGACGCTGCTCCAACCTGGGAGGCGTCTCCGCGGGCCGCGTCACCCACCAGAGCCCCGCGCCCAGCAGCGCCACCCCCGCGACCGCCGCCGCCGCGAGCGGTGCCACCTTCCAGCGATCCGCGAGCCCCGGCGGCCGGGGCGCCGCCGGAGACGTGGGCTCCTCCCGCTTCGGCTCCACCGCCACGGAAGGTCCCAGCGCATCCGGAGGCCGCTCCAGGGACAGCGCCTTCAACCTCTGCCGCACCTCCTCCGCGGAGGCAGGCCGCTTCGCCGGAGCCTTCTCCAGCAACTGGAGCACCAACGCGTCGAGCTCTGGCGGAATGCCCTCCACCTTCGACGAGGGCGGCGGCGGTGCCTGTTCGACGTGCGCGAACAACACCTGCACGTTGTCTCCCTGGAACGGACGCGCGCCGGTGAGCATCTGGAACGCCATCACGCCCAGCGCATACAGGTCCGTGGCAGGGCCCACCGCGCCGCCGCGGACCTGCTCCGGCGCCATGAAGTCCGGTGTCCCCAACACGGAGCCGTCCGCGTGCGTCAGTCCCTCTTGCGACTGCAGCACCTTGGCGATGCCGAAGTCGACCAGCTTGAGCATGGGCGCCGCGTCCGGCCGCTCCGCCATGAACACGTTCGCCGGCTTCAGGTCCCGGTGCACCACGCCCGCCCGGTGCGCCGCCCCCAGCGGCGAGAGGATCTGATCCAACATCCAGACCGCTGTCCCCACGTCCAGCCGTCCCCGCGAGCGCAACACCTCCGCGAGCGACTGGCCCTGGAGCAGCTCCATCACCACGTACGGCCGCCCGTCCGGCAACGACCCGAAGTTGAAGATGTCCAGGATGCCCGGATGACGGATGGCGTTGACCGACCGCGCCTCCACCAGCAACCGCTGCGCCTGCTCCGGCGACATCAACTCCGCACGCAACACCTTGATGGCGGCCTGCTTGCCAATGATGGGGTGCTCCGCCCGGTACACCACCCCCATCCCACCCGCGCCAATGCGCTCCTGGATGATGAACTCACCCAGCTGCGCCCCCAGCAGCGGATCCGCCTTTGGCGCCGTGGGTGCCATCGCCACCGGCACCTCCCGCTCCGTCAGCGCCCGGTGTGCCCCCGTCTCCGGAATTCTTCGCGTCTTCATGGAAAAGCTCGTTTTGCGGTGACAGTACCGTGAGCCCGGGACGCCGTCGCGTGCCCTGAGGACTTGCCGGTTGTTCGCTCGTTCGACAGGCGACGCGGAGGTCCCCTTACTTCCAGTGAGCCGGTCCTTTTCCTCCCTGTTACCTCCGGAGGAATCCCTCATGGCGACGCCCGCCAAGGCCCGTCATGTGGATGTTGAGGGCTCGGGACTTCCGTGGATCCCCTGGACGTAATGCTCAGCGCGGGAAGCGCGCCGTCAGCCGCTCCTGCCACGCATCCAAGGCTTGATGCACGGTCATGCGCTCGGTGGCGGTCTGGGCCTTCGCGGCCTCAGTGAAGATGTCCACCAGCTGCTTCGTGAGCTCCGGCGCGACGTCCTGGTTCTGAGTGCGCTTGCGCAGCTCCGCGACCAGCTTGTCCATGCGCTGGGCCAGCTTCTGCTCGGAGGCATTGCCCTGGGGCAGGGTGGGGAGCTTGGGAATCACGAGCGCAGGGACCCGGGGCGCCACGGGGGGCGTGACAACGGCGACGACGGGAGCCGGGGGCGCGTCGTGCAGCGCGATGCGCTGGGTCAGCTCCTTCTCGATGTCATCCAGCGCGACATGGATGCGCGCACGCTCGGCGTCCGTCTTCGCATCCGCGGCGGCCCGGTACTGCTGGAGCAGCTTGCCGCGCAGCGCTCCGTCCGCATCCACGTCCTTCGCCCGCGCCAGCAGCAGCTTGAACAGACCTGCCAGCCGCTGCTCCATCTTCTTCTCGGAGGCAGTCCCCGCCGGCAACGGTGGCAACTTCGTGGACTTCGCCAGGGTCGCTGTCGCGGTCTCCGCCTCCGCGGACGCTTCTTCCTCGATGACCTCGGGCGGCTCCTCGACAGGGGCCTGCGTCGCAGTGACCGGCGGCGGTTCCACCGGAATCGTGGGCCTCGTGTCCACCATCACCTGCTCGGAAGGTCGCGGCGGCGCAATCACTTGCGTCTGCTCCGCCTTCCGCGCCTGCATCCCCAACCCGTAACCCACTCCCAGCAGCGCCACCCCGGCGACCGCCGCCACCGCGATGGACACCCCGTTCCGGCGAGGCGGAGCCACGTTGGCCGTGGGCACCTCCGATGCAACTCGCGGCTCCACACTCGACGGCGGTGCAGCCTCCGGCTCCACGTTCACGGAGGGCACGGGCGGTCGCGCCAGCCCCCGGAGCTTCAGCCGCACGGCCGTCGCGGTCGCGGGCCTCTTCGCTGGCGCCTTCTCCATCAACTGGAACACCAGCTCATCGAGCTCCGGCGGAATCCCCTCCACCCGCGACGACACCCGGGGAGGGACCTGCTCCACGTGCGCGAACATCACCTGCACGTTGTCACCCTGGAACGGCCGGGTGCCCGTGAGCATGTGGAACGCCATCACTCCCAGCGCGTACAGGTCCGCGGCCGGGCCCACCTCGCTGCCGCGGATCTGCTCCGGGGCCATGAAGTCCGGCGTCCCCAGCGTGGAGCGGTCCGCCCGCGCCAGCGCGTCGTGCTCCTGCATCACCTTGGCGATGCCGAAATCCACCAGCTTGATCAGCGGCGCCGCGTCCGGCTGCTCCATCAGGAACACGTTCGCGGGCTTCAGGTCCCGGTGCACCACCCCCGCCCGGTGCGCGGCCGCCAGCGCGGCCAGGACCTGCTCCAACACCCAGGCCGTGGTCCCCACGTCCATCCGGCCCCGCTCGCGCATCCGGTCCGCGAGCGACTGGCCCTGGAGCAGCTCCATCACCACGTACGGCCGGCAGTCCGGCAGCGTCCCGAAGTTGAAGATGTCCAGCACGCCCGGATGCCGGATGGCGTTCACCGCCCGCGCCTCCACCAGCAGCCGCTGCTCCTGCTCCGGGGACACCAGCTCCGCGCGCATCACCTTGATGGCCGCGTGCTTGCCGATCAGCGGGTGCTCCGCCCGGTAGACGACTCCCATCCCTCCCGCGCCCACGCGCTCCCGGATGATGAACTCGCCAATCGTCGACCCCACCAGCGGATCCACCGACGGCGCCGGCGCCGCCGGGACCTCCTCGTCCGTCACCACCTCCGGTGACCCCGCTTCTGGCAATCGTCGGCGTTCATGGGAGAGCCCGTCTGGGGCCATGGTATCGGGCCATCGCCATGACGTCGCGCGTCCAAGCGAGCCATCTGCCCGCTCGCCCGCCGACCTATCCTCGCTGATCAGAGAATCCAGTTCTCCAGAGCGAAAAATGCTGATCCGTGGAGGGGGCCCGGCCTCAAGGAAACGGGGGTGACCCGTTGTAGAATCAGGTCCGTCCTCACCTGGACGTTCCCGGGTCGCGCTTCCGGATCCCTGCTCCCCAGGGACCGCACCCGAGGGGGAACATGGCACCGGCATACGACGCCCTGGTCATCGGCACCGGGTTTGGCGGGGCGGTGGCGGCCTGTCGGCTCGCGCAGGCGGGTTTGTCCGTGCGCGTGCTCGAGCGCGGCCTGCGCTACCCGAAGGGCAGCTTCCCTCGCGACTTCGAGGACCCTCGCAACGGCTGGCTGTGGCAGCACCGGCAGGGGCTCTTCGACATCAAGCTCCTCAAGGGGATGAGCGTGGTGCAGGCCGCGGGGTACGGCGGCGGCTCGCTCATCTACGCCAACGTGCACCTGCGCCCGCCGCCGGACGTGTTCGCGTCCGGGTGGCCGGAGGGCTTCAGCCGGGAGTCGTTGGATCCGTACTACGACCTGGTCGCGCACATGATGGACGTGCAGCCCATCACCGCCTCCGCGCGCGGCCTGCCGCCCAAGACGAAGCGGATGCAGGAGGTGGCGAAGAAGCTGGGCCGCGAGGCGCAGTTCTTCTACCCGAACCTCGCCGTGCGCTTCGCCCCCGCAGGCGAGCCCCTGCCCAACAAGTTCGGCGTGCTCCAGGAGGGCTGCAACTACTGCGGCGAGTGCGACATCGGCTGCAACCGCCGCGCGAAGAACACCCTGGACCTGAACTACCTGGCCGTGGCCGAACAGCGGGGCGCGGAGGTCACCACGCAGGCGGAGGTCACCCGCATCGAGCCCCTGTCGCCGGGCTATCGCGTCACCTTCACCGACCACGCGAGCGCCGGCATGCAGCGCACCGTGGACGCCCGCCGCGTCTTCCTGTGCGCGGGCGCGGTGAACTCCACGGAGCTGCTGCTGCGCAACCGCGACGTGCTCGGCACGCTGCCGGACCTGAGCGCTCGGCTGGGCACGCGCTATTCCGCCAACGGGGACTTCCTCGCCTTCGCCTTCGACACGAAGGAGCCGTGGGACCCCGCGGTGGGCCCCACCATCACCACCGGCATGGTGGTGGATGAAGGCCAGGGCAAGGACAAGACCTGGTTCCTCTTCCAGGAGGGCGGGCACCCGGTGCAGGCCGCGGGGCTGATGGTGGCCATGGACCCCGACCGCGCCATGTCGCTCCCGGCGGACCTGCTCCAGCGCGAGCTGGTGAAGGTGCTGCGCACGCGCTCCAAGGAGATGGCCGCCATCGAGAACGAGCGCGGCCGCTTCCAGGCCGTGTTCCTGGCCATGGGCCGGGACAAGTCCAACGGCCGGCTGACGCTGTCCCCCATCACCCGCGAGCTCCAGGTGCAGTGGGACGTGCCCGCGAACCTGCCGCTGTACCGCACGCAGGAGCAGCTCTGCGAGGACGTGGCCCGCGCGCTGGGCACGCGCGCCGCCTACAACCCGCTGTGGGAGCGGCTGCACCTGCCGGTGTCCGTGCACAACCTGGGTGGCTGCGCGATGGCGGAGGAGCCCGCGTACGGCGTCCTCAAACCCGACGGCCAGGTGCACGGCTACCCCGGCCTGTACGTCATGGACGGCGCGGCGCTGCCGGTGGGCGTCGGCGTCAACCCGTCCTCGACCATCGCCGCGGTGGCGGAGCTCAACGTGGAGCGGGCCATCCGCGAGGCGAAGGACGCGCCGGGCTGGGTGGCGCCGGAGCGCGCGCCCATGAAGGCCGCGCCCGCGTACCCGCCTCGCGTCAGCCTGCGGATGATGCCGGAGGTGGAGACGGTGGCCCCGCCGGTGGTGCCGGGAACGGATCCGCTGGGCGACGTGGTGATTCCTGTCGGCGGCACGGTGGTGTCCCCCACGCCGGTGGTGGGCCTGCGCTTCACGGAGCGGATGAAGGGCTTCCTCCAGCCGAACCACCCGTCGCCGGAGGACTTCGCCGGAGCGGCGCGGGCGGGCCAGCGCGGGGGGCAGACGGCGGAGTTCGTCGTCACCATCACGCTGCCCAACCTGGACCGCTTCCTCGCGGAGGAGTCTCACGGCGGCATCGTTCAGGGCACGCTGCACGTGCGCGGCTTCACGCCGCCCGGAGGCGCGCCGGTGGAGAACGGCGTCTTCAACCTCTTCGTGGGCACGGAGCGCTTCTACGAGCGGCGCATGCTGTACCTGATGCCCTTCACCGGCGTGGACGGCCAGCCGTATCTCCTGGATGGCTACAAGGAGGTCAACGACGACGCGGGCTTCGACGTGTGGAGCGACACGTCCACGCTCTACACCGTGCTGCGCAAGGGGCACGAGCGCACCGGCCCCATCGTCGCCACCGGCATCATCCGCCTGCACCTGCCGGACTTCCTCCAGCAGCTCACCACGTTCTCCGTGCTGGGCACGTCCTCGCCGCTGAAGCAGGCGGACGCGATGCGGCGCTTCGGCGGGATGTTCATGGGCACGCTCTGGGACGTCTTCGCCCGCGCGAAGTTCGACTAGGGGGGAACACATCGTGGGCATGGCGAAGAAGTACGACGTGGTGGTGGTGGGCTCCGGGTTCGGTGGTTCCATCACCGCGCTCAGGCTGGCGCAGGCGGGCAAATCCGTGGCGGTGCTGGAGAGGGGCCGCCGGTACAACCCGGGCCAGTTCCCCCGGGACGTCACGCGCGCGGACGAGCTGCTCTGGCGCCACCCCATCCGCCCGGAGGCGCGCGGGCTCTACGACGTGCGCTTCCTGTCCGGCATCGGCACGGTGACGGCGAGCGGCGTGGGCGGCGGGTCGCTCGTCTACGCCAACGTCCACGTGCGGCCGGACCCCGTCGTCTTCGACCATCCGCGCTGGCCCCGGGGCTTCAGCCGCGAGGCGTTGGATCCGTATTACGACAAGGTGGCGAGCGAGCTGGACGTAAGCCCGTTCCCCGCGTCCATCCCGCTGAAGAAGCGCGACCTGTTCCAGCAGGCCGCGCGGCGCATGGGCCGCCAGACGTTCGACCCGGACGAAGCCGTGTCCTGGACGGAGCCCTCCGCCCCGGGCCGCAAGGCGTGTCAGCGCTGCGCGGAGTGCGAGTTCGGCTGCCAGTACGGCGCGAAGAACACCCTGGACCTCACCTACCTGGCGCGAGCGGAGAAGCTGGGCGCCACGGTGTGGCCGGGCCTGTCCGTGTCCCACGTGCAGCGCGTGGCGGGCGGCTACCGGGTGCACTTCAAGGACCTGGCCACTGGAGAGAAGACGTCCGTGGAGGGCAGCCGCGTGGTGCTGTCCGCCGGGGCGCTGGGCACGGTGGAGATCCTGCTGCGCAGCCGCGACCGGACCCGCACGCTGCCGCTGGTGAGCGACTGGCTGGGCAGGGGCTACTCCGGCAACGGCGACTTCCTGGGCTCGATGCACGGCAGCCGAGAGGAGATCCTCCCGTGGGAGGGGCCGGACGTGGCCACGGTGATGCGCTTCTTCGACGCCGCGCCGCGCTTCACCATGGTGACGGCCACGTTCAACCGGCCGGCGACGGCGGTGCTCGCGGGGATGGGGCAGCCGCAGCTGGGGCTGCTGGGCGGCGTGGGGGCCCCGCTGTGGCCCAAGCTGTGGCCGCTGCTGCACGGCGCGTTCGCCAAGGGGCTGTTCAACAAGCCGCTGGGCACCGGCGTGGACCCTTCGCGCACGAGCAACCTGTTCGCCATTGGCCAGGACAATGCCAACGGGCACATGGTGCTCAAGGGCGACCGGCTGGACATCGAGTGGGACTACGCGAACGAGAACGTGGCGCTGGTGAACCGCATGACTTCCGCGATGCAGGAGCTGGCGTCGCAGTACGGCGGGACGTTCGCGCCGCTCGTCACGTGGGAGCTGTTCCGCCGGCCGTTCACGGTGCACTCGCTGGGCGGGGCGCACCTGGCGGAGTCGCCGGCCCGAGGCGTCGTGTCGACGGAGGGCGAAGTGTTCAACTACCCCGGACTGTACGTGGCGGATGGCTCCGTCATCCCCACGTCCATCGGTTTCCATCCGGTGATGACCATCAGCGCGGTGGCCGAGCGCATCGCGGAGGCGGTGGCCCATGGCTTTTGATTATCGAAGCAGCGCGGCGGTGTTCCGGACGCGGTCCCAGGATGTGACGCTCCAGGGCCTGCCCATGGCGGAGCGGTACGACTTCCTCGCGGGCGACGGCGTGCCCCTCAAGCTCACCCGCTACGTGGGGGGCACGAAGGGGCCGGTGCTGCTGGTGCACGGCGCGGGCGTGTGGAGCGGCATGTTCATGCTGCCCACGCTGAAGGAGAACTTCGTCCAGTACCTGGTGCGCCACGGCTACGACACGTGGCTGTTGGACTGGCGCGCCAGCGTGCAGCTGCCCCTGCGCCAGTTCACGCTGGACGACGCGGCGGACCACGACATGCCGGCGGCGGTGCGGCGCATCCGCGAAATCACCGGCGCGGAGTCGGTGCAGGCGGTGGTGCACTGCGCGGGGTCCGCGGCGTTCTTCATGTCCATGGCCGCGGGCCACCTGCCGGACGTGCGCACCGTGGTGGCGTCGCAGGTGGCGCTGCACCACCACACGCCGGCCTCCACGCGCTTCAAGGCGCTCCTGCGGGTGCCGGAGCTGCTGGACGCGGGGCTGGATTCGCTGACGCCGGATGACGCGTCCCGCACGCCGCTGTTCCAGGCGGCCTTCACGAAGGTGTCCAGCTTCCTGCGGATGGAGTGTGACAACCCGGTGTGCCACCGGCTGTCGTTCATGTACGGCCGGCTGTACCGGCACGCGCGCCTCAACCCGGAGACACACGCGCGGCTGGAGGAGCAGTTCGGCAGGTGCAACCTGCTGACGTTCCGGCACCTGGGGCAGATGTCGCGCGGCGGTCACGCGGTGAAGTTCGACTACGGCCGCGCGGAGAACCTGCGGCGCTACGGGCAGGCCCGGCCGCCGGACTACCTGGATCCGGAGCCCTTCCAGCGGCCCATCACGTTCGTCTCCAGCGAGCAGAATCGCACGTACCTGCCGTCGTCCACGGAGCGCACCTTCCAGTGGCTGCGCGAGGCGAACGGCGCGCGCTGGTACCAGCGCCGCATGCTGCCGGGTTACGGACACCTGGATACCTTCATGGGCAGCACCGCCGCGGAGGACACGTATCCGGTGCTGCGCGAGGCGCTGGAGTTCCAGCCCCGCTGACAGGCCGCCACCGTCCAGGGGAGCAGGAGGCGGGGCGACCGGTCGCCGACGATGGCGGCCCCTTCGCGGGTGCTTACCGTTGGGCCGACGTTGGAAGTCTCTTCTCTCGCTCGGCTTTAGTGGAGGCCCGGATGAAAGCGGTCGTGCTCAAAGGCTATGGGGACGTGGATGTGCTCGCGGTGCAGGAGATGCCCGAGCCGAAGGTGGGGCCGGGCGAGGTGAAGGTCCGCGTCACCGCCGCGAGCATCAACCCGGTGGACTGGAAGATCCGCCGCGGGGACATGAAGGGGCGGATGGACCTGAAGTTCCCCACCATCCTCGGGCGCGACGTGGCCGGTGAGGTCGTGGAGGTCGGCACGGGCGTGGAGTCCTTCGAGCCGGGCGACCGCGTGATGGGCCTGGTGAACGCCGGCTACGCGGAGACGGTGGTCGCGCCCACGGAGGCCTGGGCGAAGGTGCCCGACACCCTGGACCTGCGGGACGCCGCCGCGCTGCCGCTGGTGGCGCTGACGGGCACGCAGCTCATCGAGGAGCACGTGCGGCCCTCGCAGGGGGAGACGGTGCTCGTCACGGGCGCGCTGGGCGCGGTGGGGCGCTCGGCCGTCTTCGCGGCGCGGGCGCGGGGCGCGCGCATCTGGGCGGGCGTGCGGAAGAAGCAGGTGGAGGAGGCCCGGAAGCTGGGCGTGGACGGCGTCGTCGCGCTGGATGATCCGAAGGACGTCGCGAAGCTGCCCACGCTGGACGCGGTGGCGGACACGGTGGGTGGTGAGGCCGTGGCGGCGGTGCTCGGCAAGGTGAAGCACGGCGGCACCGTGGGCACCGTGGTGGGGGAACCGAAGGGCGCGAAGGAGAAGGGCCTCGTCGTGCGCAGCTTCATGGCCCATCCGGATGCGCACCGGCTCGAGCAGATTGCCCAGAGCGCGGCGAAGGGCGAGCTGGTGATTCCCATCAGCCGGACGTTCAAGCTGGACGACGCGCGCGAGGCCCAGAAGGTCGCGGAGCAGGGCGGCGTGGGCAAGGTGCTGCTCGTCAACTGACGCGAGCGTTCAGAACGGGGCGGCGCGGGTGAAGGACACGCGCTGCCCCGTCGCCGGGTGCACGAAGGACAGCGTTTCGGCGTGCAGGTGCAGGCGCAGGCCCGCGTGTCCGTACAGCGGGTCTCCCACGATGGGCGCGCCCAGGCCTTGCGGGTGCGCTGCGTGGACGCGGAGTTGGTGCGTGCGTCCGGTGCGTGGATGGAAGGCCACTCGCGTGTGGCTCGCCGCGCGGTGGAGGACCTCCCAGTCGGTGACCGCGGGCTTGCCGTGGATGGGGTCGACGATCTGCCGGGGACGGTCGTCCAGGTCCACGCGGAGGGGCAGGGTGATGGTGCCCGCGTCGCCGTGCACGGGACCGTCGATGAGCGCCACGTAGCGCTTGGCCACGTCGCGGTGGAGGAACTGGCGTTGCAGGGACGCGTGTGTGCGGCTGTCCAGCGCGGCGACGAGCAACCCGGACGTGTCCAGGTCCAACCGGTGCGCGAGCAGCGGTCCCGTGGCGTTGGGGTATCGCGCGCGCAGGCGGGTGAGCACCGAGTCCAGCAGTGAGGCATCCCGGCCCGGCACGGACAGCAGGCCACAGGGTTTGTCGATGACGACGAGCCACGCGTCCTCGAAGACGATGGACAGGTCCGGCGTGGGCGCGGGCGGCGGGACGAAGACGCGGGGCGCGGAGACCTCCAGGCCCTCCAGCATGAATGGGAGCAGGGGACCGCACTTGTCTCGGCACGCTGGATAGAAGGCGCCCTGGATGCGGCCGCCGGACGCGGGTGGCGTGCCCCACCAGAACTCCGCGAGCGCCACCGGCTGGAGTCCGTGCGCGAAGGCATGGGCGAGCAGCTTCGCGCCCGCGCAGTCACCGGCACCGGACGGAGGCTCCGCGCCGCCGTAGAGCGAGCGCAGGGGGCGGGATTCGCTTCGGGCGTTGGTGATGGCGTAGGTGTCGTGGAACTGCTTCATGAAACCGCGAGAGACGATGCGGCGCAGGCGGTCCAGCGCGCGCACGCGACGTTCCGCTTTCGCTCGGGCAGGGGCGAGCAAGCGCCGGGCTTCTTCCTGTGCCGCGTCCCACCTGCGCTTCTCCGCCTTGTCACCCCGGCTCTCCTGGTCGAGCGCGTGCAGTGCCTGGGTGCGTTCGGTCTCCGTGAGCGTGGACATGGCGAGAATGTCTGCTCGTCGCTCATGGCGCTGGCGGCGCCGGGCGTCGTGGCGCAGGCGCATGGCCTCGCGCTCCGTGGCCTCGCGCGACTGGCGGGCGTCATCGTCCTCGCGCAGGCGACGCAGCTCCTCGGAGGTGCTCCATGCTTCGGCGCGCGCGAGCAGGGCCTTCACCGTGGTGTCGGCCACCGACTCCACGCGGGCCCGTGCCTCGCGGTCGAACACGGGGGGCACGAAGCCCGGTACGTCCCAGCGTCCCGCGAGCATCGCGGAGAAGGCTCGCAGTACGCCGAGCGTTCCATCCGGCTGCCGCACCACGAGCACGCCGAACATCTTCCCGCCGTCAGGCCCCTGAAGGATGGAACTCGGGAGCCCGGGCGCGATGAAACCCTCGCGGAGCGTGGCCTGCAGCGCCTCCGCGGCCCGGCGCGCGAGTGCGTGCGGACCCACGGCGTCGAAGGGGCTCGGGAACGCTCCTGGCACTTCATCCGCTCGGGGTGCCGGTTCGAGGAGGGTGAAAAGCGGGTCCACTGCGCCGGAGTAGCACGAAACTCGTACGCAGGCCCCACCGGTCCTGAGCGCCTGGCGGGCAGGCTGGCTGCCATTGCAAGTGCATGTCAGGATCGCGCTTCCATTCATGCCCATGCACCTTTCATCCGCGACGTCTCTCCTCTGGTCCGCCGTGCTCCTGACGGTCCTCGCGACAGCTCCGGCGGCCGCCGAGGAGCCCCCGTCCTCCACGCCCCCCAGCAAGGGCAGCCAGGACGCATGTCCACCGGCGCTCCGCGTCGTGGTGGATCCCCAGGAATTGAAGAAGCAGGTGCGCGCTGCGAAGACGACCACCGGATTGCGCAAGCTCCTCCACCCGCTGGGCTTGGACTCCGCGTGGGAGCAGCACGAGTGCCTGAAGGAGGAGGGACAGGTGTCCGCGCAGCTCGACGTCTTCCGGGCACGCATCCTGTTGGCGGACGCGCAGGACTTCGTCCTCCAGGCACGGGGACAGGCGTGTGATGGGCTGAAGCTGTTGGATGGGGTGGTGCTTCATCCGCTCGGCGGCAAGAACACCTTCTGCGCCATTCCGATGGACTTCCTTCCGGGCGTGGTGGAGAGCCAGGCCTATCGCGCCGTGTTCTCCTTCGAGAACCTCACCGACCCGGTGCGGCAGGTCGTCCGGGTCGAGAAGTCCGACGCGGACTCGCGCAACGAATACCAGACGCTGTCGTACTGGGAGGCGCAGGAGGGCACGCTGCGCTCCATCTTCACCATCGAGTCAGGAAGCCACATGGGCTTCGTCCATGGCGCGACCGAGGTGAAGGTCACCCCGGTGGGAGACGCCTTCCCACGCTTCCTCCAGGTCAAGGAGTCCAGCCGGGACTGCGGCAGTTTCGTCGACATGCCCTCGGGTGAGAGCGTCTATGAGTCCAGTTGCAGGGACGCCGAGAACGAGGTGCGCATGTGCTACCGCCGCAAGTCACCCGGTGCCCCGGGGGGCTATGACAAGTGCTAGGGCGCTGGGCGCGCGGGCCGGCTGGCGCGGAAGAGGGCGGCAGCGCGGTCCATGCATCGCTGGACGTCATCCAGTTCCAGGTAGCCCGCGTCGTAAGGCCCGCCCGGCCAGACCTCTTCGTGGCGCCAGCCCTCTCCACGAGCCATCGCAGCCTCGTCGACGTCGAGCGGGTCGCAGCCTGGTTGCGCGATGTCCAGCTCCCACGAGTCCCAGCGCGCACGGAAGTAGAACGGAAGTCCATCCACCTCGCCGTCGCCCTGCATCGGGCAGGACCCGCCGAAGTCACCGCTCCATCCGTTTCCCTCGAGCTTCACGGTACGAGCTCCTGAATGCGTCACAGCCCATCCCGGATGGGCCATGTTCGAACGAACCCCGCGTGAAATGGAGGCGAAGTGATGGACATCCCTGTGCGGTTGCGTGAGTGGATCTCCGCAGGGCGACAAGTGGGGAAGCGTAGAGACCTGGTGCGGGAGGGAGAAGCGATCTACCAGACCATGGGGATTCAGCGCTCAGGGGATGTTTTTGTTGCCTATTATTTTGAGATCCCTGAGGCGCTGATGGCTGTTGAGGAGAATGCTCTTGAGTTGATGGAGAGATTCGAGACGTTGGAAGCCGCCCTCGCTTTTCTAGAGAAGGTTTCGGGTTTAGACGTGCTCGACATGACGCCTCAGAAGGGGCACAAGATTTTCCGAGTTCGATGAGTGGATCAGCTGATGTGAAAATGTCGGAAAGGGCTGTTGAGATTCTGCGAGACCTCCGTAGTCGAGGCCTGACAGTGGAACAGGCGTTGGATGAGATGCGGGGGATGAAGCTGGGGCTTATCAATGTCGTGATCGCTCTTCGTGCTGTGGGCTCGCACCGCCATCCTGAAGGCAGGGGAGGGCTGGAAGCTGGAGGTGGACGGCCAGCCCTACGTGGCGAAAGGCGTCACTTTCAATGGCACGGGAGGGCCCGCGAACTTCGACAAGGATTGCGAGCAACTCAAGGCCCTGGGCGTCAACACGCTGCGCACCTGGGGCACGGGTGATGAAACGCCCGCGCTGCTCAATGCCGCGCAGAAGCATGGCCTGCGAGTGCTCGTCGGACTGTGGCTGCGGCCCGGCCGTCCGGGCATGGAGAATGACGACGCCTTTGACTACGTGCGCGACGCCAAGGGCCGTGAGGCGCAGCTCCAGGCCACGGTCGCGCAGGTGCGCCGCTTCAAGGACCACCCGGCGGTGCTCGCCTGGGGCGTGGGCAACGAGGTCATCCTCAATTCGCCGGATGAGCCGTCCAAGGTCGCCTACGCGCGCTTCCTGGAGAAGGTCGTCCGCGCGGTGAAGAAGACGGACCCCGCGCACCCGGTGCTGTCCGTGGATGCTTGGACGCTGGGCATCCCGTTCTGGGAGAAGTACGTCCCCTCGCTGGATGCGTATGGCTTGAATGTCTACGGCCGGGGCATCCATGCGCTGGCGGACGCGGTGAAGCAGGCCGGTGGCCGCAAGCCCTGGTTCATCACGGAGTTCGGCGCCCAGGGCGAATGGGAGGCCCCCAAGGACGCTCGCGGCGTGCCCCAGGAGCCGGGTGACGGCGAGAAGTACGACGTCATCGTGGACGGCTGGCGCAACGCGCTGGCTCCGCACGTCCAGGCGGGCCGGTGTCTGGGATTGTTCGTCTTCAACTACAGCGCGGCGCTGGACCACACCGGGCTGTGGCTGGGGATGCTGTCCGGCACTTCCACTCGGCCGGCGTGGCACGCGGTGCGGGAGGCGTACACGGGCGTGAAGCCAACGCCCGCGCTGCCCGTGCCGGTGCGACTGGAGGTCCGGGGCTTGGAGAAAGACTGGGCGACCGTGGCCTTCGACGTCACGTCCGCCACGCCGCTGGAGGTCTCCTTCGCCTACAACTTCCGGGGCGCGGCGACCCGAGCGGAGCGCGACCGCGTGACGGTGCTGAAGTCCCGGAAGGGGACCACTCCCGGTACGTGGCGGGTGCGCCTGCCAGTCGTGACGGGCGCCATCAAGCTGTACGGCCTGGCGAAGGACGGCGCGGGGAACCTGGTCGCGGCCACGACGTCCGTACCGGCTCCAGCGACTCCTTGAGGGCCTGCGCTACAGTGCGCCGCCATGTCCTGGCGTCTGCTGTTCCTCTCCCTGCTGTGCCTTTCAACGGGTTGTGGCCACTACGGTCTTCCCCCATCCACTGCGAGTCACGGTCACCTGTCGCTGGCCATGGATGCCTACCTGGACGACCCGAGTTCCTATGAACGCCGCATCGCCCAGGGCACGAACTTCGGGTTTGTCACCACCGACGCGCTCGCTTCCTTGAGGGCCCCTTCCGTGGAGCTGGAGCCTGACCAGGCGCCCCGTGTCTTCGAAGAGGCCGTCCAGGTCCTGAAAGGAAATCCCTCCGACGAGGAACTCCGCCGCGCCTTCGGGGAGCTGCGAGCCGCCTGCGACGCTGACCATGAGCAGGCGTGCGTGTTCTTGAAGGAGCAGGTGCAGCCCGCGGTCATCCTCGAGGCAGCGGCGGTACGCCCCATGAAGAGGGAGCCGCGGTTCACCCATGCCGAGTACGCGCTGATCATCCTCGGCTGCCGGCTGGATGTGGATGGCCGCCTGCGCGACTGTCAGGTCATCGAGAATGGGCCGGAGCATGAAGCAGAGCACCTCATCGCGCAGCTCTCCATGGACCGGTACAAACCATGGATGCTGGCGGGACATCCGATGAGCCGCCCGTACACCGTCAACTTCCTTCCCGTTTACGGCAGCAACCGGAGTCCGGACCTGTCCACGGAGTTGAAGCTGGAGTGGGCCCGGAAGCGGGTGGGGTGGTCTCCCACGAGCACATCGGCCTGGACCAACCTGGCCGCGCAGCTCGCCATCCATGCACCGGATCATCCGCATTATCCCCGGGTGCTGGCCCGGGCGTACGCGCTGGCGCCCGAATACTGGTGGATCGCCACGGAGATGGCCTGGCAGCGCGTCCAGGCGGGCCAGCACGCCGACGCGCTGATGGCACTGCGCCCCGCCATCCGCCGCTCTTCGCTTTCGCTGGGCGAGCGCCCCAACCCCTACGTGCTGGAGACCGCCGCCGCCGCGCACTTCGGGCTGAAACAGTGCACCGAAGCGCTGGCGCAGCAGCGCAAGGCCGTGGAGCTGTTGCCCGCGCAATGGCCCGCGCCGGAGCGGGAACGCTTCCAGCGCAAGCTCCAGGACTACCAGTCCTCCTGCGCGCCTTCCGCGCCAGCGGCTCACTGAGCTCGCGCGGTCAAGGCGCCTTGGGCCCGTCCTCCGGGAACTGACGCCTCCACCCGGGCGCGAGGTTGGGATTGGCCTTCAGCGCCGCATCGCGGTCCTCGCGGGCCTGGGCTGAGCCCGGGTCCTTCGTGCGCAGGATGGCCGCGCGCAGCAGCAGGGCTTCGGGCCAGTTCGGACGCTCCTTAAGCAACGCGTCCGCCAGCGCGAGTCCCTTGGACAGGAGTGGCTCTGGGTCCTGCTTCGCGGCCTTTCGCACCACCGCCCACTCACGGAAGAGGTGCCCCTCCTCCAGACGGACCTCCCGGTTCAAGGGCTCCACCTGGAGGGCCTCCTCGTAGGACTTCTCCGCGCTGAGGAACTCCTTCTCCGCCTTCTCCGGATCCGTGCGGGCCGAATGGCGGGCCCGCAGGCCGGACATCGCCCCGGTGGCGCGATGACGCAGGACGGGGTCCTGACCAATCCGGCCCATGATGTCGAGGCCCTCCCACGGCCGCTTGAGCACGGGCTCGGGATCCTGGCCCTGCTCCAGCAGTTGGTGCGCCAGGAGGTGGGAAACCTTCATGCGGCCTACGAACTGCTGATTCTTCTGGGTTCTGAAGAAGGGGCGCGCCTGGCTGTAGAACGCGTCCGCCCGCTCCGCCTCCTCGGTGGGATCCGCTCCCCGCCACCAGGCGTACTCCGCCCGCGCAGCATGGACCGCCGCCTGCCCGACCTTGCCCAGGTCCTGGGAGGGCGCCCGCTTCGCCGCCTGGACCTGGGCCGCCTCCGCCTGATCAATCAGGGCGGTGGGGTCGCCTCCGTGCTCCCAGAGTTCCCTTGCGTGCTCCAGGAGGACGAGCCCCAGTTCGTGATGCAGGGTCGGATTGTGGGTATCGTTGATGAGGGCATTGCGAATGTTTTGCGCGGCCTGCTCGAACCTCCACGGGGCCGTCTCGCCTTGGGCCCGCTTCCGCAAGGCCTGAGCCACGTCGTGGTGCGCCCAGAGGAGCCACACCGCGGGTGCCTTCGTGCTGCCCCCTTTCAGAGCATTCGACACAGCCACTCCCGCTTGCTCCAGGTCCTCGTCGACATCCTTCGCCGTGGGATTGGAAGCCCGGGCCAGGAGGAGCTCTCCCAGCCGGACCCAATACGCGGGGACGCGCGCCTCGAGCGCGACCACGCTCCGATAGGCTTCGATGGCCTGCTCCTGGTGCTGCCAGCCTTTGGATCCGGCCCTCCAACTCCCTGCCTGGAGGTCGGCCTCCGTCCAGAGATGGAGGAGCCGGGCGCGCAGGAGGTGATACGCGAGATCCCGTCCAGACGGAGGAACGGCGTCCAGCAGAGAGAGGGCCTCCTGGAGCTTGTAGAAGTCCACGGGGCTCTCCTGCAGGACCTTCTCGGTCTCCTGCACCATCACCCGGGTCCGCTCCATGCGGCCGCATGCGCTCGTCGGATCCAGCGCCAGGGTGTGTTGCGCGGCCTCGACGGCCCTGCTGCGCAGGGAAAGGAGGGCCCCATAGGAGTTCGGGCGCTCCGCGAGCATGGTGAGGAAGCGCGCCTTCTCGCAGGCGAACCCTGCATCGCCGGGATCCACCTGGGTGGCCGCGTCCATCGCCGCGAGCCCCGTCTGCGCCGGGCCTGGCTTGTCGTCGTCCTCGCTGGAGAGCATGAACACGGTCCCGTCGAAGTGGGTCCGCACGAGTTTCATCCCAGCGGCCTGGTAGCGCCCCATGGCGAGGTGGGCCGGGGCGAAGCTCTCCGCGGTGGCCCGGGCATCCGTGAACGCCTGGAACGCGGCTGTCATGTCCTCGCCCGTCTCCTTCCGCCGCTGCTGCCTCCAGTGCCAGGCCGCACGCAGCAGGAGCACGTCCGCGCGCATCAGCCGCGCTTCCACGAACCAGGGATGTTTCCTGCCCACGGCCTCCAGGAGCTCCAGCGCCGCGTCCAGCCGTTCCTCGTGCATCGCGACCAGCGCCGCGCCGTAGTCCGTTGACGGATACTCCGCCCCCGCGGCCTGCCGCAGCAACGTGAGCACCGGCTCCCGGTACCTGCTCTCCGCGTCCGCCTCGCGCGCCTTCCGCTCGTCCCCGTCGGGAGCGGCGATGGCTTCCATCCGCAGCACGCGGTAGCGCTCGCTCAAAATCTGCGCACGGACCCACGCCACGCGAGGATCGCGGAAGCCTGCGTTCCAGGCCGCATCCAGCTGCGCGAGCGCTTCCGTCTCGCGACCCAGGGCCCGTTCCCCACACGCGAGCGCGTAGTGTCCGGGCCCCTGGGCCTCTGCGCCGCCGAGCGCCATCTCCTTGGAGACGGTCTCCATCCAGCCGCGCAGCTCCGCCTGCTCCGCGCGCACGTCGTGCAGGCGGGCCATGCCCACCGAGCGGGCCCGGGCCTCGATGCGGTCCGCGGCGCTGGTGAAGTGCGCGGCCCAGACCGTGTCCCGCTGGGATTGCCTGTCCGCCGCGCATGACGTTGCCACAATGATTAGCAGGACCTGCAAGGCCCGCACGCCGCTCCGGGACCTTCCAGCGGTTGCGCTGCTCGGGACGTCATTCAATGGCGCGGCTCCTGGTGCGTTCCGTGACGGACACAGAACGTGTGCCATTCCAGGATACAAAGCCTTACGCCGTTATGGATATTTTGCTTGCCGCGCGGCGCTCAAGGCACCGGGAGCTTGTCCTCCGGGAACTGACGCCTCCACCCGGGGGCGAGGTTGGCATTGACCTTCAGCGCCGCGTCCCGGTCCGCGCGGGCCTGGGCCGAAGCCGGGTCCTTCGTGCGCAGGATTGCCGCGCGCAGCAAGAGGGCTTCGGGCCAGTTCGGACGCTCCTTGAGCAACGCGTCCGCCAGCGCAAGTCCCTTTGCCAGCAAGGGCTCCGCGTCCTGTCCGGCGGCCTTCCTCGCCATCGCCCGGTACCGGTTCACCTCACCCAGATCCAGACGGACCTCGTGACTCCGAGGCACGTTCTCCAGGGCCTTGGTGAGGGTGGCTTCCGCGCCGTCGAAGTGCAACTCCGCCTGCTGTGGATCCGTCCGGGACGTCCACCGGGCCAGCAAGAGGGCGTCCCCGCTCGCGAGTCGCAGGTATTGGACTCGCCGTATCAAGGCAAGACGGGCCATCAGGTCGATGGACTTCCCCCCGCGGTCGAAGGCGGGCTGCGGATCCCGCCCCTGCTCCAGCAGGAAGCGCGCCTGGATTTGAAGCACCCGCATGAGGCCCAGGACGGCCTCCGCGTTCGAGGGCCCCTCGGGCATGGCTTGGAGATAGAAGGCTTCGGCCCTGTCCACGTGGCTGGAAGGATCCTCTCCCCGCCGCCAGGCGTACTCCGCCCGGAGCGCATGGATGTCCGCCTGCGCCCGCTTCCCCGGGCCATGCCCGGAATCCAGCGTCGTGGCTTCCGCCTGCGCCGCCTCCGCCGCGTCGAGCAACCCGGTGGGATCGCCTCCGCTTGCCCATCGCTCCTTCCCCTGCTCCAGGAGGACCTGACCCAGACCGTGATGCAGTGACGCTTCACGCGGATACGCGGTGAGGCCATCACGAAGGCGGAACTCGGCGGTCTTCCACGTGAGACCGGTGGCCTCGCCCCGGGCCTGGTGGCGCAGGGCCTTCGCCATCTGGGCGTGGGCTCCCAGCAGCCACAGGCCGGGCGTCTTCGTGTGCAGGGAACCCGCCTTTTCCCAGGCCTCCTCCGCCAGATCCAGGCCCTCTGCCCGGTTCACCGTCAACGGGTCCAGGCTCCGGTCCACGAGGAGCTCCCCGAACCGGACCCAATACGCGGGGACGCGGTATTCGCGCGCGAGGATGACCTGCCAGACGTTGATCGCCTGGTCCCGGTGCGCGCCGTACCGGAATCCGACCCGAGGCCCTCCCCATTCGTTTTCGAGCGCCACCTCGTGCTCCAGGATCCGGGCGTGCAGGAGGTCGAACGCGAGGCCCCGCTCGGCTGGGGGAATGGCCTTCAACAGGTCCTGCACCGAGGGCATCGATGAGCTGAAACGCTCCTGCCTCGCCTTCTCCGCTTGGGACACCTGGGTCCGGAGCCGTTCCTCACGGACGCAGCGGTTGGTCGGGTCCCGGGCCAGCATCACGTTGGCGATTTCGCTCGCGTGCTGGGCCAGGTGGCCGTTGAAGGACTCCTGGCGCCGGGGATGCGCCACCAGGGCATTGAGCAATCGCAGCCGCAGACAGGGAGGGACGGGGGCGGAGGGATTGAGCCGGGACGCCGCGTCGAGCGCGCTGAAGGCGCGGCCCGCGGGACCCGAGCCCTCGGGGCCGTGAAAGGACATGACGCCGGGCACCGGTTCCTCTCGGTCGTAGGAGGGCATGGTGCCGGGCAGGTCGGTACGGAGGAGGGCGATGACGGCGGATTCGAACCGGACCTGAGCCAGGTGGGTCTGCATCCGGCTCTCCGCCGTGCTCCTGGCGGCGGCAAGGGACTTGCGGCCGTTCTCCAGTTGCGCCCGGGCCGCATCCTTGTGGCCTTCCTCCCACAGCTGTGCGGAGCGGAGCAGCAGCACGTCCGCGCGCAGCAGTGGCGCCTCGACGAACCAGGGATATTCGGTGGCCACGGACTCCAGCAGGTCCGCCGCGGCGTCCAGCCGGTCCTCGTGCAGGGCGACGAGCGCCGCGCCGTAGTCCGCCGACGGGGCCTCCTTCCCTCGGGCCTGACGAAGCATGTCGAGCACCGACCTGCGGTATATGAAATCCACGTCCTGTTCGCGCACCCTCCGCTGATCCAGATCCAGCACGGTCAACGCCTCGACGCGCTGCTCGCGGTAGCGCTGGCTGAGCACCAGGGCCCGGGTCCACGCCACGGAGGGCTCGTGGTAGCCCGCGCTCCATGCGGCCTCCACGTGCACGTAGGTCGCGTGCAGGTCGCCCAGGGCCAGCGCCCCTCGTGCGAGCGCGGCTTGTCCGGGGCCCCACGCCTTGGGACCCGCGAGCATCATCTCCATGGACAGCGTCTGCATCCAGTCGCGCAGCTCCGCGTGTTCCATGCGCACGTCGTGCGACCGGGCCAGGTCCACCGCGCGGGCCCGGGCCTCGATGCGCTCGGCTGCTTCACTGAAGTACGCGGCCAGGGACGTGTCCCTCTGGAAGGACGTGCCCGTCGCGCAGGCCGGGGCCGCGACGAGCCAGAGGACCTGCAAGGCCAGCACCGCGCTCCGGGGCCATCCAGGGGGCGCGGCGTTCGCGGCGTCTTTCAATCAGACAGCTCCAGGTGCGTTCCGGAAGGGAATCCCACTCCAGGATACGCAGCTTCGCGGCGACCCGGGTTGTTCCCCGGGGCCATTCCAGCCCGTGCCGACTCATGTCTAGAGTGCGGACCCATGCGTTGGAGCTGGCTGTCCCTGTCCCTGCTGCTTGGATTCACCGGATGTGCTCATTCAGGCATCCCGACCCTGCCCGCGAGTCATGGCCATCTGATGTCCGCGATGGAGTCCTTCCAGGTGAAGAAGGGCCTCCCGTCGACGGGGATGTGGGACGTCGCGATCGGGGCCGAGGTGTCGCCGAAGCCGCCGCGCAAGCTGGAGCCAGAGCAGGCACCTCTTGTCTTCGAGGAGGCGGTCAGGACGCTGCGTGGCACCCCCGGAGAGGACGCCATCCTCAGCGCGTTCCAGGACATCGCGGCCGCGTGTGTGGCGGGTCTCGCCGAAGCTTGCAGGCTCGAGTCCGAGGCGTTCAGCGGTCCGGCGGTGATCTCTCCGGCGGCCCTCACGTATCCCGAGCCGTTGCTCAGGCAGGGGGCGTTCGCATTCATGGTCTTCCACTGCCGCATCGGCGCGGATGGCCAGGTGCGTGACTGCAAGGTCGTGGAAGGGGCTCGGCTGCCCGGCGTCGAAGAGAACCTCGCGGCCTGTCAATTGGCTCGGTACCGTCCCGCGACCATCTCGGGGCACCCCGTGAGTGTCGACTACACCTTCCACGTGCGCTTCGTGCCGGAGGGGCGCACGTTGACCCGGCATCAAGAACAGGAATGGGCCCGGCTGCGGGTCCGCCAGAATCCCGAGAGCCGTTCGGCATGGCTCAACCTCGCCCGGGAGCTCGCGAAGAATGATCCAGGGGATCCGCTCTATCCCCAGGCCGTCGCCCGCGCATACTTCCTGGCGCCCAGGAGTGGGTGGGCCGCCAGCGAGACCGCGTGGCAGCTGGTGCAGTCAGGCCAGTATGCGCCGGCCCTCAGCGCGGTGCGCCCCTTCCTGCGACGCAGCCACAATCCCTATGTGCTGGAGACCGCCGCCGCAGCGCAGTTCGGGCTGAAGCAGTGCACCGCCGCCCTGGCGCAACAGCGCAAGGCCGTGGAGCTGCTGCCCGCGGAGTGGCCCGCGCCGGAACGGGAGCGTTTCCAGCGAAAGCTCCAGGACTACCAGTCCGCCTGCGCCGCGCCCCCGGCCACTCCCTGACGCCACGCGCTCAGGGCTGGAGCGGCCCGTCCTCCGGGAACTGACGCCTCCACCCGGGAGCGAGGTTGGCGTTGGCCTTCAGCGCCGCATCGCGGTCCTCGCGGGCCTGGGGCGAAGCCGGGTCCTTCGTGCGCAGGATGGCCGCGCGCAGCAGCCGGGCTTCGGCCCAGTTCGGACGCTCCTTGAGCAGCGCGTCCGCCAGCGTGAGCCCCCGTGACAGCAGCGGCTCCGGGTCTTTCTTCGCGGCCTTCCGCGCCACGGCCCACTCACGCAGCAGCTGGCCCAATTCCAACCGGGCCTCCTGGTGCGTGGGCTCCAGGTTGAGGATTTCCGCGTAGTGCTTCTCCGCGCCGCTGAACCCCAGCTCCGCCTCTTCCGCGTTCGTGCGGGCCGAATAGCGGGCCAGCAGGCCATAGAGCGCGCCGTGGGCTCGGTGATGCACGACGCGATCCCGGTGGAACCCCTCCATCGTGTCGAGTTCATGCAGCGGGCTCAGGAGCATGGGCTCGGGATCGCGGCCCTGCTCCACCAGGGGGCGCGCCTGGAGCTGGGCGGAATAGTAGAGGCCCGCGAACCGCTCATCCTTCCGCGGTCTCGGGACGGAACGCGCCTGGCTGTAGAACGCGAACGCCCGGGCCGCCTCGTCGGTGGGATCCGCTCCCCGCCGCCAGGCGTACTCCGCCCGCGCCGCGTGGACCGCCGCCTGCCCGAGCCTTCCCATCGCCAGGAGAGGCGCCAGCGTCGTCGCCTGGGCCTGGGCCGCCTCCGCCTTGTCGAGCAGGGCGGATGGGTCGCCCCCGTGCTCCCAGGCCTCCTTCGCCTGCTCCATCAGGATGCGCCCCAGCGCGTGATGCAGGGACGGCTCGCGGGCCCCGGGGGTGATGGCGGCCTCGATGACGGTCGCGGCCTTCGCCAGGTTCGGCCCCGCGTCTTCCCCGCGGGCCCGCTGCCGCAGGGCCCGAGCCATGCGGATGCGCGCCTCCAGGAGCCACACCTCGGGCGCTTTCATGTGGAGCCGGACGGCCTTCTCCCAGGCCGCTTCCGCCTGGTCCAGGTCCGCGCTGGCGTCCTTCGCCGCGGGATCGGACCCCCGGGCCAGGAGGAGCTCCCCCAGCCGGACCTGGTCCGCCGGGATGCGCGCCTCTATCGCGAGCACGAGCCGGTAGGCCTCGATGGCCTGGTCCCGGCGCTGCCAGCCGGGTGAGCCGACCGCCGGCCTCCCCGTTTCGAAGATGCTGTCCGCCCACGCATGGAGGAGCCGGGCCCGCAGCCGGTGGAACGCGAGGTCCCGTGCGGACGGAGGCGTGGTGTCCAGCAGCTCCAGGGCCTCCCCGAGCTCGGGGCTCCCCACGGAGTTCTGCCTCGTGAACTCCTCCGTCTGCTGCACCAGCGCCCGGCTCCATTCCGCGCGGCCACATGCGCTCGCCGCATCCAGGGCCAGGGCGTGTTGCGCGGCCTTGATGGCATCCTCGCGCACGGCGTCGTTGTGGTGCTGTGCGCGGTCCAGGTGCTCCACCAGGACGTTGAGGAAGCGCGCCTTCTCGCAGGCGAACCCGGCGTTGCCGGGATCCACGCGGGCGGCCATGTCCAGCGCCTCGACGCCCCACTTCGCCGGGGTCGGATCCTCACCGGACAAGAGCAGCACGGCGCCGGAGAGGTCGGCTCGGGTGAGGTTCATCGCGGCGGTCTCGAAGCGCGCCTGCGCCAGGTGGGCCGGCGCGAAGCTCTCCGCCGTGGCCCGGGCCTCCGTGAGCGCCTGGCGTCCGGCCGTCAGGTCCTCCCGGGCATGGACCTTGTCGCCCCGGCCCCAGCGCTGAGCGGCGCGCAGCAGGAACACGTCCGCGCGCAGCAGCCGCGCCTCCACGAACCAGGGATGCTTCGTGCCCAGGGGCTCCAGGAGCGCGAGCGCCGCGTCCAGGCGGTCCTCGTGCAGCGCCACGAGCGCCGCGCCGTAATCCGAGGACGGCACCTGCGCCCCCGAGGCCTGCCGCAGCAGCGTGAGCACCGGCTCCCGGTACTGGCGCTCCGCGTCCTCATCGAGCACCTTCCGTTCGTCCGCGTCCGGCGTGGCCAGCGCCTCCAGCCGCAGCACGCGGTAGCGCTCGCTCAGGGCCTGCGCCCGGGCCCACGCCACACGAGGCTCGCGGAAGCCCGCGTTCCAGGCGGCCTCCAGGTGCGCGCGGGACTCCGCGTCCTGCCCCAGCGCGCGCGCCCCGCACGCGAGCGCGTAGTGTCCGGGCCCCTGCGCCTCGGGGCCGCCGAGCGTCAGCTCCTTCGACAGCGTCTCCATCCATCCGCGCAGTTCCATCTGTTCCGCGCGCACGTCATGCAGCCGGGCCATGCCCACCGCGCGGGCCCGCGCCTCGATGTGCACGGCCTGTTCAATGAAGTGCGAGGCCCAGGCGGCATCCCGCTGGGAGGTTTTGTTCGACGCGCAGGCCGATGCCGTGACGAGCAGCAGGACCTGCGAGGCCAACACCGCGCGCCTGGGCCATCCCGCGGTCGCGTCGTTCAGGGAGTCTTTCAAGTCGACGGCTCCAGGTGCGTTCCGACATGTGTTCCATTCCAGGATACGCAGCCTCGTGCCGTCACGGGTCGCCCCCTGGTGCCTACTTCGTCCAACTGTCCCCGTGGCCCTTCGTGATGCCCAGGTCCTCCACCCAGTAGTCCGCCTTCGCGGAGGCGGGTGACAGGGCGAGACCGCTGCCCTCGACCTGGCCGTTCTTCACTCCGTCCACCTTCCAGTTCACGTCCTCCGGCCGGTACTGCGCATGGCGCCGCATGTGTTCGACCATGCCGGAGAAGATGCTCTGGATCCCCAATGCGCCGGCCAGGGTGCGTTTCTGCTGGGCGAACTCCGCATCCACGAAGGTGTTGCGCAGCTGGGAACGCAGGCTCTTGGGTTGGACGGGCGCCCCGCAGAAGCCAAACGCCTCCGCCCGGGCGATGTAGTGGCGGGCAATCGTCCACATCATCGGGTGCCGTGACGGCGCGTACATGGCCCACATGTCCGTGCCGTTGAGCTGCGTCAGCTCGTCCGAGGGGTCCTCTTCCATGCCCATCTGCAGGGCGAACTCGTCCTTCATGAAGGAAGGGTGCTTCGCATTGAAGGTGAGGCTGTCCTCGAGCTTGAGGAACGTGGGGACCTTCGGAGGCTGCGCGAGCATCTTCTCGAATTGCTTGCGGTCCTCGATGACGCAGTTCGCGTCGAGGAAGTACCCGCCGTTCACGCCCAGCGTCAGGAACGTCAGGATGTCCTTGGCGGGCGCGTGGCCCTTGTTGGCCAGGTAGAACGCCAGGAGCTGGTCCAGCTTGTCCAACAGGAGCGCGCCCAATTCCTTGCGCACGACCGGCGCCCCCAGGACTTCGTCCAGCCCGTGCACCTTGACGCGCTTGCCCAGTGCCCGCTCGAACTCAGGGGCCATCTGGGGCAGGCACCAGAAGTACACCGTCGCGGAAGCAAAGCCAGACGCGATGGCCTTCGGCGTCTTCGTGTTCGAGTCGTTCGGCTTGCCCGTCCCGTACCAGACGAAGTGGAGCGCCGTCTTGTGGGGCGCCGGCTTCCGTTCGGGCCCCGGCTCCGGCTCCTGGACGCCATCCTGCAGGACGTCGAACGGATTGAAGCGGGGGTTGTCCTTGCGGAGGTTGGCGATGGAGAAGGGCTTGGGGGACCGGGGCATCCCATGAGTATCGGTTGTCTTCACGGCGCGTGACAACATCACGTCAGCGCAGCGACGGGTCCTCGCTGATCCGCGCCACCGCGCCGTGCAGGATGCCCAGCTGCCGGGGCACGCGCTCCAGCAGCTTGCCCAGCACGGGGTCGTCGCTGGTGCGCGGCAGTGCCAGGGCGGGCAGGGGCGGGGGCTCGCGCCGCTCCTGTAGCGCGCGGGCGAGCAGCTCCAGGCTGTCACTGGCCCGCTGCGCCAGCTGCTGCGGCAGCACCGACGTCGTCCTTCCTTCGAAGCGCCCCGTGCCCAGCGCAGTCACCGCCAGCGCGAACCTGCGCGTGTAGGTGAGCAGCGCCATGCCCGGCTCCAGGTGCCCGGGTGGGCCCCGGTACTCCGTCATCAAGCGCTGGAAGGACGACTCCGCCTCCAGCAGCGCCTGGTCCAGGAGGCGGCGCTCCTCGTTCACCGCGGGCTCCGTGCCGCTGCGGTGCGTGACCAGTTGTTGCAGGTACTTCCCGTCCGCGCGCAGGGCGGAGGCCGCCGCGTCCGGGAAGCGGCGGCGCTCCGGACTGGGCCACAGCGTCCAGGAGCCCACCAGCGCCAGCGCCCCCGCGATGAGCACGCCCAGCGAGCGCTGCGACGCCACCGTCCAGTCCCCGGAGCTGAGCGTGGCCATCAGGAGATAGTCCGGCGTGAGCAGGACCTGGAACGCGCCGAAGTTCAGCGGCAGCAGCGCCACGGAGATGGCCGTCAGCCCGCTGATGACGCCAATCATCATCGGCGGCGTGTGCACCGTGGTCGCGATGAGCGCCGCCAGGCTCGCGCCCACGAGCGTCCCCAGCGTGCGCTGGAGCACGCGCTCCTCCGTGCTGCCCGCGTAGGGCTGGAGGATGGAGATGACCACGAGGCTCACCCAGTGCGCGTCGCCCACCTGCAACGCCCGCGTCAGCCCCAGCGCCGCCGTGGCCACCATCCCCGTGCGCAGCGCGTGCCGCAGCACCACCGAGTCCGCGTGCAGGTGGTCGCGAATCGGCCGCCACAGGGAGAACCCCGGCGCCTGCCGGGGGCCGCCCACCGTGCCCTTGCCTCGCGCCGACACCGGGTCTCCGAAGAGCAGGCCCGACGCCGTCTCGTGCGCCACGCCCGCGTGCTCACGCAGCCGGTCCAGCAGCGTGGCGACGTGCGTGGACAGCGGCCCCTCCGCGCTCTGACGCACTGGCGGCGCGGCCATCCTCGCGGGCTGCCGGCGACGGGGCCTCAGCGCCAGCCGGGGCGGCTCGCGCATGCCCTCGTTGCGCTCCTGCAGCAGCGCCCGCGACACCCATTGGTCCATCGCGCCGAAGGCCTCGCACAGCCGGATCACCCGGTCTCGCGTCGCGTGCATGTGCGGGTCGCGTCCCACCACCTGCATCGCCTCCGCCAGCGCGCTGAGCAGCGCCACCATGGGCTCCACCAGCTCCACCAGCACCAGCAGGTGCTCGCCCCGCCGGGACTCGTCAGGCCTCCCGCGCCGCGTGGCCGCGAGCACGTCGCGCGCCCGTTCAATGTCCGGGCGGAGCCTCGCGTGGCGCTGCAGCCCCGCCGCCCACGCCTCGGCCGTGGCTCCGTCCCGCGTGGCCCTCCCCAGGTCCTCCGCCGCGATCGCGAGCCCCGCGTACACCTGCGCCACCGCCCGGCGCGCGGGGCGGTAGGGCCTGAGCGGCCACAGCAGCAGCGACAGCGCCATCGCCCACAGGCCGCCCAGCAGCAGCGCCACGCCTCGCAGCACCGCCTCTCGCGGCGAGGCGGCGGGCGCGCCCAGCGACACGACGAAGATGACGGCGAGCTGACCTCCCACGGAGCCCGCTGTCTCGCCGTAGCAGCGCGCGAAGTTCGCTGCCGTGACACCCAGGAGCAGCAGCGTGGCGTCCACCACGTACGTGTAGCCCGCGGGCGCGGCGAGCAGGCCGACCAGCGCCCCCAGCACCGTCACCACGCCCATGACGCGCGCCCGCACGCGGTAGGAGCCGCCCTTGTCCGCGAGCGTGACGAGCAGCCCCGTGAGGCCCGCCCAGCCGGCCTGCGGCACGGTGGTCAGGAACGACAGACACAAGGGCAGGGCGGTGGCGACGGCGGCCCGGATGCCCGCCCACAGGGCCGGTCTTCCGGGGTCCACCCGGAGGAGCGACTGGAGGTGTCTCCGCAGTCGATGGCGCATGGGCTTCAGGGGAGCGGCGGGCCGTCACCCCAGAGGGTGGCCACGGCCGTCCCCATCCACACGCGGAGGAGGCTCCTCCCCTCGAGGCCTGGGCGCCACCCGGGCAGTACCCCGGGCCCCGTCCCACAAGCCCCTCCCTCCCGGAAGTCGGAGGCGGGGGGCCTGGCGTCAGCCCATTCCCAGGGCCGGCGCGTCCTCGGCGGGTGCGCCTTCCGCTTCGAGCGTGGTGCCATCCCAGGGGATGTAGCGCACGCCCGGCATCGGCTCCGGACCGTGGAACTCCAGCGCGCCCACGGTGGAGGTCAGCTTCCCGGTGGGCTTCCACGCCGCGAAGGGGTGGGGCCGGGAGAAGAGCTGCACCTCGCACCGGGCCACGTCGCTCTGGGCCACCAGCACGTCCCAGCCCGTGGGGTCGCGGTACGCATAGCCCACCAGCGTGCGCGGGTCGCACCACGCGCGGCCCTCAATGGCCACGGTGGCGGAAGCGGCGCGGAAGGACAGCTCCCCGGACGTGGGCGACGTCACGCGCGACAGGAGCACGTGGGGCATTTCATGGAAGGTGTGCTCGGCGTCGCGCGTGCGCAGGTAGATGGGCGACAGCCGCGGGTGGCCCCGCTTGCGCTTCGCGCGCACCGCCATGATCTCCAGCCGCGCGTCCGGGTCCTCGGCGAAGCGCGGGCAGTACAGCCACGTCAGCTCCTCCAGCCGCCGGTGGCCCCACAGGTGCTTCTGCAGGCCGGGCGCGCCCTTCACGTCGATGCGCTCGCCGTCCACCGTCACCGTGCCTTCGAAGGTGACGTCGTCGTGCACGTGGGCGACCTGCGTGGGCAGGGGCAACAGCGCGGTGCCTCGCGGTTCGCGGCGCACCGGTTCGGGGTGACCGCCCTGGAAGCGCAGGTCCCACGCGATGGAGTGCCCGCCGCTGGCCACCTGGCCGTGGACGTGGCCGGGCGTCAGCTCCGAGTCCGCGATGCGCACGCCGCCGTTCGGCAGCGCCGTGAACGCGGAGGCCGGATGGATGGCCTTGAGCGCCACCGCGGGCCGGTCCTGGGATGCGCAGTCGAACGCCGCCGCCCACATCGTGGCGCGAGGCTCGCCGCCGCTTCCCGGCGCGGGAGTGAACAGGGTGTAGCGCAACCACCAGGCGCGGTCTCCGCCCGGGTCGAGCACCACCAGGAACCAGATTTCGAAGAACCCCTGCTGATGACCGTTCCAGCGCGGCAGGTTGGCGCGCTTGCTCGACGGCATTTGGATGAATCCCCCTCTTCGCGCGGCCGTTCACGGCCCGGACGCCGCGCGCAGACCCTCACGCTGGCAGATGGGGCCCGGTGCGAGCAAGGGGCCCCGGGGTCGCGGATCCGCGCTCAGGGGGACGCCGGTGACTCAGGCGCCCGGAGCGCCCCAGGACACGCGGTACGTGACGCTGTCGTCGTCGAACTGGACCACGTCCACCTGCGTGGCCGGGCCGCTGGCGGCGCGCACCGTGGCCAGCATCACGCCCTGCTTGAAGTAGCGCAGCAGGCCGGGCTCGTTGAGCCATAGGTCCGCTTCGCGCTCGCCGCGCTCGGTGATGCGCACCTCGGTGTAGTTGTTGCCGGTGCGGAAGCTGTGCTGCGTGCGCAGCAGCATCCGCTTGGGCCCGATGAGCCGCAGCACGCCCAGGAGCGCCCGGCCCACCATCGTGTCGCGGTAGCCGTCGATCATCCGCTCGCCGAGCATCCGCCACGCCACCGGGTCCGGCTGCTCCGGGTGCAGCGTCTTCGCCGTCAGCGCCACGCAGCGCGTCCACGTGTCCAGCGAGTACGCCGGCTGCAGGGGCCGGTCCAGGTCCAGGCCCTCCTTGCGCAGCTGCTCCTTGAGGGCGAAGGGCACCTTCCCGGAAAGTCCCCGGACGAAGAGTCCTTCGACGATGGTCGGGAATACGAGTTTCTCGGCGGTGGCCATGGGGGCCATTCCGCCCAGCACCGCGCGTTCCGGTCAAGACCTACCGCCCGCGTGGCGTCCAACGCCCGAAAGCGCGGTCGTCCTCCAGGGCCATTCCACCCGTTCCGGCACCCGTGAAACATCGCGTGTATCCATGAAATTCACGCAAGGTGCGTAAACACTCCCAGCCCTCGCGGGGCGCGTCCATCTGGTAGCGTCCGGGTGTCCCCTGGCTCTCCCTGGCTTCCCACTGGCCCTGATGACGTCCCGTGTCCTGACGTGCCTGCTCTTGTCCGTGCTGTGCGCGCTCCCGGCCCTGGGCGCCCGGCCGGTGCCCGCGCCGGCCGCGGACGGCATGGTGATGCTCCAGCGGGTGGACACGGCGCGGGTCCAGGGCAGCCCCAGCACGCTGCGCACGGAGCTGGACGCGCAGCAGGCGAAGGCGCCCAAGGACCCCATGCCCCGGGTGTACCGGGCCTTCCTCGCGCTGCCCTCGGACGAGAGCTTCGCCGAGTTCAAGGCGCTGGCGGTGGTGTACCCGGAGAACCCGTGGCCGCACGTGGGCATGGGGCTCGTCTACGTGCGCTGGGGCATGTTGAAGGACGCGGCCGCGCCGCTGGAGACCGCGCGCAAGGCGGTGCCCGGCTTCGCGCCCGCGCTCTGGGCGGACGGCTTGCGGCTCCAGGCGGAGGGCAAGCCCGCGGAGGCGGAGGGCCGGCTGCGCGAGGCGCTGGCGAAGCTGGACATCCCGCGCTTCCGCACGGACCTGGCGCTGCTGCTGGCGGGCCGTCCGGGTGGCGCGGCGGAGGCGCGGGCGCTCTTGGTGCGCTCGGTGAAGGAGTGGCCCGAACAGCCGGAGGCGCTCCAGGTGCTGTCGCGGCTGGCGCGCGAGGCCGGGGACGCGAAGGCGGGCGCGGAGGCCGGGGCGCTGCTCGTCGCGCTCCAGCCGCATGACCGCGAGGCGCACCGTCGGCAGGCGGAGGCGTGGCTCGCCGCGGGTGACAAGGCGCAGGCGGTGAAGATGCTGGAGCGCTACGCGACGCTCGGGGGCGCGGAGCCCGCGGTGCTCGCCACGTGGGTGAAGCTCACCGTGGAACTCGACCGTCCGGAGGACGAGGCGAAGGCCCTGGTGCGCCTGGCCGCGGCGACGCCCAAGGACCCCGAACCGCTCCTGCGGCTGGCGACGCTGGCGGAGGCGAAACAGGACGTGGCCGCCACCGAGGCCCGGTTGGATCAGGCGGCGGCGCTGGCCCCGCAGCGAGCGGACATCCAGGTGCGGCGGGCGCGGCTGTTGCTCAAGCTGGAGCGCTACTTCGAATCCATGGCGGCGTACCGCGCGGCGCTCGCCGCTCCGGAGCGGCCGGTGCCCGAGGCGGCGGAGGAGGCCGCGCAGCTGACCAAGAAGCTGCACCTGCCCGCTTCGCCCGCGCAGGGCACGGTGGAGCAGATCTACGACCGGGTGTCGCTGGGGCTGGTGGCGCTGTACCTGGAGCACCTGATGGAGAAGCCGGACCTCAAGGGCAACCTGAAGGTGCGCGTGGACCTGGACCCCACCGGGAAGGCCACGAACGTGGTGGTGCTCTACGACAGCCTCCAGGACGTGCTCATCACCCACAGCGCGCACGTGGCCTTCATGGACGCCCAGTACCCGCCCGGCAGCGAGCCGCAGGTGTACCAGTACGTCTTCCGCCCTCCTCCGCGCTGAGGCGGACATCCGGAGCGCTCCCTTGCCGCAAGCGGGTTGACGCTGGCGTGAGCGGACGGCACAGACTGGAAGGCCTCACGCCAGGAGCCCGCCCGTGAACGCCGCCCCGCTGTCGCCCGCCGCCCTGTGGCCCCGCACGCTGGACGTCACCCGCCACGCGCTGGAGACGGGGGCGCTCCAGCCCATCGCCACGGAAGCGCGCACGGTGCCGGTCGCGGGCACGGAGTTCCAGGTGCGCGTGCTGGGACGGGTGGCGCTCAAGGAGCGCAAGCGTCCGGCGCCGTCTGGCTCGGAGCCGTTCAATCCGTTCGCGAACCCGGAGCCGGACCTGGTGCTGGGGGACGTGGCGCCCGCGCACGTGTGCCTGCTCAACAAGTTCAACGTCGTGGAGCACCACCTGCTGCTGGTGACGCGGGCCTTCGAGTCGCAGGACGCGCTGCTGACGCACGCGGACTTCGACGCGCTCTCCACGTGCCTGGAGGGGCTGGACGGGCTGGCCTTCTACAACGCGGGGGAGACGGCCGGCGCCAGCCAGCGCCACAAGCACCTGCAGCTGGTGCCGCCCCTGGGACCGGACCGCCTGCGCGCGCCCGTGGAGGCGCTCTTCCCCGTGCTGCCGGGGCCGGGCCGCGTGGTCGCCGCGGAGTCGCTGCCGTTCGCGCACCTGCTGGCGGGCCTGGGGCCGTGGGGCGCGCCGGGGCAGGGCGCGCGGATGCTGGCGGCGTACCGGCTCCTGCGGGACGCGCTGGGCCTGGCGGAGAGCGCGCCGTACAACCTGCTCGCCACCCGGGACTGGATGCTGCTGGTGCCCCGCGGCCGCGCGGAGCACCTGGGCGTCAACGTCAACGCGCTGGGCTTCGCGGGGTCGCTGCTGGTGCGCACGCCCGAGCAGTTCGACGCGGTCGCCGCGCTGGGGCCGCTGGAATTGCTGCGCCAGGTCGCGGGCGTCGCTCCGTAGGAAGTGTGCAACCGCGCGAGCGGACCGGCACAATGCCCGGGCAGCAGGCTCACCCGTCAACCAGGGCAGTCGCACGACGCGGGTGGGGGGCCCGAACCGGATGGAGCGACGACCATGGATGTGAACGAGCTGGCCCGCGTGCCGGGCGTGAATCCCCAGGTTCCCGACGCGGCACGCATCTACGACTACACGCTGGGCGGCACCCACAACTTCGACGCGGACCGGCAGGCGGCGGAGTACATGTTCTCGCTGCTGCCCTCCACGCGGAAGTGGGTGCGGATGCTGCGCGCGTGCCTCCAGGGCGCGGCGAAGCGGCTGTCCACGGAGGGCTTCACGCACTGGGTGGACTTCGCGTCCGGCCTGCCCACCAACGACCACGTGCACGGCGTGCTGCCGCCGGACGTGAAGGTGCTCTATTCCGACATCAACCCGCTGACGATGGCGCAGGCGCGCGTGCTGCTGGGGAACGACCCGCGCGTGCGCTACCTGGAGTGCGACATCCGCCAGGCGAAGTCCTTCCTGGAGCGCCCGGACGTGCGCGACTTCCTGGGCGGCGAGCGCAAGGTGGTCCTGGGCGCCAACGGCATCACCGTGTTCCTCAAGGCGGAGGAGAACCGGGAGTTCTTCCGCGACCTCTACGACTGGGCCGCGCCGGGCTCCCGGCTCTTCACCACGTTCGAGACGAAGGACCCCGCGAAGACGACGCCCCAGTGGGAGCAGTTCGTGGGCATGTTCCAGAAGATGGGGGAGAGCTTCGAGCTGTTCTCCCTGCCGGAGTACCTGGAGCTCTGCAAGCCGTGGACGCCGGGCCCTGGAGGCGTGCAGACCGTGAGCCGGTTCCTGGGGCTGCCGGACGGCTCCATCACCGAGGAGGACCGGCAGGGCGTGGGCATCGAGTTCTACGCCGTCATCCTGGAGAAGAAGTAGCCGCCGCCTTCGCGCGGTAGCGCAGGCCGATGAGCGCCGCGACGAAGCCCGCCGCGGCGCCCACGCCCAATGCCTGGCGGGGACCGAACGTGTCCGCGACCCACCCGACGATGGGGGCGCCCAGGGGCGTGCCGCCCAGCGCGATGGCCAGGAGGATGGCGAGCACGCGCCCGCGCATGGACGGCTCGGTGGACAGCTGCACCAGGCTGTTCGCGGTGGTGGTGAAGGTCTGCGCGGACACGCCGATGATGACGAGCGTGACGCCGAAGAGGGCATAGACGGGCATCAGCGCCGCGAGCGTGAGCCCTGCTCCGAAGACCGCGGCCCCCGTCACCAGCAGGCCGATGCGCGGCTGCGCGCGCCGGGCGGAGAGCAGCGCGCCCGTCACCGAGCCGATGGCCATGATGGACGTGAGGAGCCCGTAGCCGCTGGCGCCCTGGCCGAAGACGCGCACGGACATGGTGGAGATGAAGATGGGGAAGTTGAGGCCGAAGGTGCCGATGAGGAAGAACATGGTCAGCACCGCCACCAGGTCGGGCCGCTTCCAGACGTAGACGAAGCCCTCCAGCAGGCCTCCGCGCGTGCGCGGCGCCCGGTCCCTCACGTGCAGCTCGTGCACACGAAGCAGGCTCAGTGAGCAGAGCACGGCGCCGAACGAGGCCGCGTTGAGCACGAACATCCACCCGGAGCCCACGGTGGAGATGAGCACCCCCGCGATGGCGGGGCCGAGCATGCGCGCGGCGTGGAACGAGGTGGAGTTGAGCGCCACGGCGTTGGCGAGGTCCTCCTCACCCACCAGCTCCGACACGAACGTCTGGCGCGCGGGGGCGTCGAACGCGGTGACGCACCCCAGGAGGAACGCGAACACGTTCACGTGCCACAGCCGGATGTGTCCGGAGAGCGTGAGCAGCCCCAGTCCCAGCGCCAGTGCTCCCAGGGCCGCCTGCGTGGCGAACAGGAGCTTGCGCCGGTCGAAGTGATCCGCCGCGAAGCCCGTCAGGGGCAGGAACAACAGCGGCGGCGCGAACTGGAGCGCCATGACCACGCCCACGGCCGTGGCGTTGTTGTGGGTGAGCTGGGTGAGGACGATCCAGTCCTGGGCGGTGCGCTGCATCCACGTGCCCACGTTGGACACGAGCGCCCCGGCCGCCCACGTCCGGTAGTTGTAGCCGCGCAGCGAATGGAAGGTGCCCTTCATCCCGCGGGAGACCTTATCCGCATGACTCCCCGTTGAGTGCGCAGCGGCCGGACGCGCAGGGCGTGAAGGAAGCGCTGGAGCAGCCCGTGGCCTCGCAGCGGCAGGTGGTGACCCGGTGAGTGGACGGGTCGCAGCACGGCGCGTAGTTCGTCACCGGCGGGGGGCCCGCGTCCGTGCCGGCGTCCACGCCCGCGTCGATGCCACCGTCGGTGCTGGTGCCCGCGTCGGTGCTGGTGCCGCCGTCTTCGATGCCGGTGCCTGCGTCGGTGGTACCCGCGTCGACGCCGGCGCCTCCGTCGAAGCTCGAGCCGCCGTCCTGGCTGCCGGGGAGGGTCTCGCAGCTGTCCCGGAGCGACGGCGTGCAGGTGCCGGCCGAGCACGCCTGGAAGCGAATCTCACAGCCGTCGGGGTCCTCGCAGAGGCAGGTGTCCACCTGGTTGCGGACGCAGCAGACGGCCCAGGACACCTCGCCCAGTTCGTCCGGGTCCTCGTAGAGCGGGTCGAAGCAGGCGCCCAGGAGCGCGACGAGGGGGGCGAGGACGAGTCGTTTCACGGCGGTTGGGACACCCGGTGCGGCCGGCCTGGGACATGCCGCCGGGGTGCGACTAATATCCCACAGCCCATCGCGGATGCGATGCGATGTCCCAGGCCGCCGGGGCCGGGTGTCTCAAGGACGAAAAGGAAGGTCGGACCCATCGGATGGCGAGCGGGCTCGGTGCGGAGGAGCTCAGGGAGCTCTACGAGCGCTTCGCGCCCGTGGTGCACCGTCGCGCGCTCGCGCTGCTGGGCCGCGATGCCGACGCCTGGGACATCGTGCAGGAGGTCTTCGAGCGCATGTTGACGGCTGGCGCGCGGTTCCGACGGGAGGCCCGCCCCATGACGTACGTGTACCGCGTCACCACCAACCTGTGCTTCAACGCGCTGCGCTCGCGCCAGTTGCGGGAGCCGGTGCTCCTGGAGGCCCCGGAGGCCGCGGCGCTCACGCCCAGCCAGTGGGAGGCCGCGGACTTCATCCGGCACCTCGTGGGGCGGATGGGCGAGCGCGAGCTGGAAGTGGCCACGCTGCACTTCTTCGACGGGCTGACCCAGGAGGAGATCGCCGGGATGCTGGACGTGTCGCGAAAGACCATCGTCCGCGACCTGGACTCCATCCGGAAGAAGGCGGCGGAGCTGGGGCGGCTGCCGGACGCGATGGAGGCGGAGCGTGGCTGAGCACCTGACACGGCTGGAGCTGGACGAGTGGCTGTCGGGGCTGGATGCCTCGGGGCGCGCGGAGCGGCACGTGGCCGCCTGCCAAGCCTGCGGGATGATCGCCGAGCGGATGCGGCAGGCGCGCGCGTCGAGCCTGGCACAGCCCCGAGCGAAGGCGGTGCTGGCGAGGCTGGAGGAGAAGCGCGCCCGGTCCGCGAGGCCCTGGTGGAGTTGGGGCGTGCCGCTGGTGACCGCGCTGGCGGTGGGGCTCGCGCTGGTCGTCTATGTGCCGCGAGGCGCGGAGGATGGCGTGCGGCTGAAGGGCACCGTGGCGCTGCGGCTCTTGTCCGTGCAGGGCGCGCCGGTGCAGGACGCGAGGTCCGGTGAGCAGGTGACGCTCGCGGTGGGCACGGGGCCGTACCGGAACGTGCTGGTGCTCGCGGTGGATGAGGCGGGCGCGGTGGATGCGCTCTGGCCGAGGGAAGGTCAGGCGAGCGGCACGGTGGAGCCGGGGGCGGAGGTCCGGTTGTCCCCCGCGTTGGAAGTGACGCCGGGGTCGGTGGCGTTGCATGCGTTCTTCTCGGATGCACCGCTGGACGTGGCGCAGGCGCGCGAGGCGCTCACGTCGCGTGTCACGGAGGCGCGCGGGAAGGGGCAGGGACCGCTGGAGGTGGCGACGCCGGAGGACATCGGGAAGGCCCAGGCGCGCACGCTGCTGAGGGTCGTGCCGTGAGCCGCGCGCTGGGCCTGGGCTGGCGGGTGGGCGCGGTGCCGGACCCGCCGCGAGTGGGCGCGGAGGATGCGCGGCGCCGCTGGGCACTGAGCATGGGGGGACGGTTGCTCGCGGTGCTGCTCATGGTGCTGGGACCGGCTCCGGTCGCCGCCGCGGAGGAGGCGCCGCGCCGTTGGGCGCTGATCGTGGGAGAGAACCAGGGCCTGGCCAGCGAGGAGCGGCTGCGCTTCGCGGAGACGGACGCGCAGCGGATGCGCGAGGTGCTCCAGGAAGTGGGCACCGTGTCGCCGGAGCGCACGATGACGTTGCTGGGCGCGGATGCCGCGAAGCTGCGCGAAGCCCTGGCGCGCTTCCGGGCGCGGCTGGCCGTGGAAGCCTCCCCGAGGGATTGGCTCCTGCTCTACGTGTCGTCGCACGCGGGCGACGGAAGCCTGCACCTGCGCGGCACCGAGCTGCCGATGCGCGAGCTGGTGGACTTCCTCAAGGGCGCGCCGGTGGGCGTGGGGCTGCTCATCCTGGACTCATGCCGTTCCGGTATCGCCACGCGGTTGAAGGGCCTGAAGCCCGTGGCCGTGCCGGTCACGATGGAGGCCGCGGACCTGGAGGGCCGGATCGTCATCAGCGCGTCTGGCGCGGATGAGTACGCGCAGGAGTCGGATGCGTTGCAGGGCTCCTTCTTCACGCACCATCTGGCGGTGGGGTTGCGCGGAGCGGCCGATGCTTCGCGGGATGGGCGCGTCACGCTGGAGGAGGCGTACCGCTACGCCTATGCGAGGACGCTGGAGTCCACGCTCGTCTCTCCGGGAGGCATGCAGCGTCCCACGTTCCGCATGGACCTGAGCGGACGCGGAGAGTTGATCCTCTCCGAGCCCCAGCGCGCGCGAGGCCGACTGACGCTCGACGTGAAGGCCCCGGGCCGTTGGCTCGTCATGGCGTCGGAGAGTGGCGCGCTGGTGGCGGAGCTGGAGAAGGGTGAGGGCCCCACGACGCTGGCCGTGGCGCCCGGTGCGTACCGGCTGCTGCTGCGCGCGGAGGACGGATACCTGGAGCGGTCGGTGCGGGTGCCGCTCGACGGGGCCGTGTCGGTGGGCGGCGAACCCCTGGAGCAGGCCGCGAGGATGAGGCTCGCGCGAAAGGGCGGAGCGGGTTCGGAGCTGTTGGTCGCCGTGGGGCCATCGCTGACGTCGGGCATCGTGTCGGGCCTGTCGTCGCTCGCGGGCCTGGACGTGCGCCTGGTTCGCGAAGGGCGGCTGTTCACCGGCGTGGACACATCAGGCCTGGGGCTCGCGGTGCGGCGGGGGACGGGCAGCAGGGTGTCCTTCCAGCAGACGGAGCTGGAGCTGCGGCTGGGCGCGGGGCCGCACTGGAAGCTCGGAGCCTGGACGTTCAGCGGCGCGCTGGAGGCGGGGGCACTGGCCGTCTTCCAGTCGCGCATCCCGGACGAAGATGCGCGCTTCGGGCTGGAGCCACTGGCGCTCGTCACCGGGGGCGTGCGGCTGGACGTGCGAAGCCGCCTGTCGATGCTCCTGAGCGCGTCCGCCGGAGGCGTCATGGCGAAGCGGGACTCCGGCACGGCACTGGTGCCCAGGGCGTCCGCGTCACTGATGGTCGGCTATGCGCTCTGACCTGTCGCGTTCGCCGGGCCGGGCCCTTGGGCTTATTTCGGTTGGAGCAAGTGGAACCAGGTGAGGATGCCCAGCGCAAAGTGCCACATCGCTACGTAGGCGCCCTCTCGTTTCTCCCAGCGCACCAGAAAGCGCCGGAAACGGTTGAGCCAGGAATGAGTCTGCTGGACGACCCAGCGGAGTGAAGGACGTCGCCGCTGCGACTGCGTGGGTCTTCGCAGGCCGCATCGCCTGGGATCCCGGAGTGTAAAATCAGACTCCCGGGCAGTTCGCGCACGGGCTTGAATGTGTAACCCAGGTCGACGAACGTCGTTTGCCGACAGCTCCGATTCGGCAGAGAACGTCGGATCGGAATGGGCTCAAGCGTGGCTCGCGCCAGCGTGAAGTCGTTCGCGTTGGCGCCAGCGACCACGAGGCCGAGGGGGACGCCGCGTGGTCCTGCACCCGTGTGGAATACGGCCTCTGTGGAGGTGAGGTCGGGTCAGGCGCCTGCGCGTCTTTCGGTGCGCCGCGCGCGAAGCACGCGGCGCACCGATTCTCCTACCGAGACCGCGCTTGAATCAGGGCACACCGCCTCATCGCGGCATCGCGGACAACTACTCAGAGTCCGTTGGGGACCACGGTCACGGTGCCGGAGCCCCTGTTGGTCAGGATGAGATCGGCGTACCCGTCCGCGTCCATGTCCGCGGTGGCGATGGCGTTGAGGCCAGGCGAGGCGCCGGTCGTGACGACGGTGCCGGAGGTGAAGCCTCCGTTGCCGTTGCCAGTCATCGGGCGGACTCCGCCCGATGCCGCGGTAACGAGGATATAGGCGTCGAGCTTGCCATCGCCGTTGAAGTCATCGGCCACGACGCCCAGCGCCGAGTTGGCGGCCGTAGTGGCCGCGGCGGTGGACTGAACGCCGCTCGCGAAGGTGCCGTTGCCGTTCCCCTTGAAGAAGAAGAGAAACCGGCCGGCCGCGCCGTTCGAGAGGATGTCGAGCGTGCCGTCGCCGTCGGCGTCACCGAAGGCGATGCCCGCCGTCTGGCCGTTTGCGGAGTTGCTGTAGGCGACGGGAGCGGCGAACGAGCCATCGCCCTGGTTGATGAGGACCGACAGGCGTGCGGTGGCGGGGCTCGTCACCACGAGGTCGGAGAACCCATCGCCGTTCAGGTCACGACAGGCGATGGTTGACTGCGCGCCGCCGGTGTTTGAGATGCCGATGAACGTGGGCGAGCCGAAGCTGCCCGCGCCGCTGCCGAACAGCACGCTCACCTGGTTCTGGGTCACGCTGGTCGTGGCGATGTCAGCCACCCCATTGTTATCGAAGTCCCCGGTGCAGAGGTGGACGGAGCCCGGGGTGCCAGTGGTGAAGCTCGTCGGCGCGCCGAAGGTCCCGGGCGCGCTCGAGCCCAGGTTCTTGTAGACGCTGATGTTTCCGTTGATGAGGGGCAGGTTGGTCTGCCCGTTGACGGTGACGGCGTCGAGCCACCCGTCGCCGTCCACGTCCACGGCCACGACCGCGTTGCTGGAGAGCGAGGCGCTCCCGTAGTTGACCTCCGACTGGACGCTGGCGTCGCCATTCCCCAGGAAAACGGAGAGCGAGCCAGAGGGAGTCTGGGTCGACTCGGATTCGGCGTTGGCCACCAGGATGTCGAGCTTGCCGTCGCGATTCACATCGGCGACCGCCGGGGCCAGCGGGTGGTGGTTCGCGGGGGAGCTGACTGGCGTGCCGGGGACCTGGCCGGTGGGGGCGACCTGGCAGGTGGCGTTCGAGCAGATCTGACCCGCCGAGCACACGATGCCGCAGGCGCCGCAACTATCGGCGTCGCTCTGGAGGTTCACCTCGCAGCCGTCGGACGAGTTCCCGTTGCAGTCCGCGAGGGTGCCGGAGCAAGACTGGCAGTGGGTCCCCTCGTAGGTGGGCGCGCACTTGCAGGTGTAGCTACCCACGCTGTCGATGCAGGTGCCACCGTTCAGGCAGGGGCTTGCGGCGCACTCGTCGATGTTGGTGCAGGTCACGCCGTCGCCCTCGTACCCCGCATTGCAGTCACAGGTGAAGGAGCCCCCGATGTTGGTGCAGGTGGCGTTTTCGTTGCAGTTGTCGGTACCGGCGGCGCACTCGTCGATGTCGGTACACACTGTCGGCTCTCCCGTGCAGGTGTAGCCCGGCTCCAATTGGCAGACGCTGTTGCAGCCGTCTCCCGAGAGTTGATTGCCGTCGTCACAGACTTCGAATCCGCTCAGCACTCCGTCACCACAGATGGCCCGCAGCGACGTCTCCACCGCGTCCACCAGATAGAGCGCGAGCACCGCGCCCCTCAGGCGCACGTAGCGATAGGGCACGTTCCCCGGGTACGTCGCCACCGCGATATGCGTCCCCAGGCCCAGCTCCTTCAGGTGCAACGTGCTGGAGCCGATGAAGGTCCCATCCGCCTTCAGGAAATCCACCTGGGCTACGAGTGCCAGCGTGAGTCCCTGGTAGTAGACGCGCAGGTCTCCGGTGCCTTCCTCTCCCTGGCCCAGGTCCAGGACCAGCGCTGAGTTGAGCAGGCTCAGCATGGTCGCGGCCTGCCCGTCCGGAGCGCCCAGCGCCGCGCTCGCGTTGAGCACCGCCGCCGTGGTGCTCGACACCACCGCGTCCGCATACGGGTCCCACGTCAAGGAAGCTTCCGGCCTCTCACGCGTCAACGCCGTGTCCACCTCTTGCGACACCCCGTCCTCCGGAGGACCTACCTTCTCATCGAGGGACTCCACGGCACACGCCCCCAGCGACAATGCCAGCGTCACGCCCAGTCCCCACGACCACAGCACACCAGAATGACTTCGCATCGAGTGTCTCCCCATCGAGGAGCAGGACGAAGCCCGGAATGGATCACCCCTCCTCATGGAATGAACGACACCATTTCGCGCTAACTACAGCCAGGCATGCAAAACTTTGATGGCAAACGTTTTCGGGCTGCCTGCCAATAAGCCCTGGAGGACCATCGACACCAAGTCCATGTCATGTCTGTGCCCGTCTCCGCGAATCGATGCGCAGAGATGGGAATGGTAGCGCATCGCCGACAGTGCCGGTGAGCCCCAGGTGCGCGGCCAGGCGTAAAACCTTCGAGTGGAGGTGACGCCAGCACAACAGGAAGTGCCAGTCATCCAGGCGCGGCATAGGCAAACGAGGAGGACTTCCCCCGCCCCCCGCCCGTTCGCGGAGGCGAACCGGATGCTCGGAGCCCCAAAGGCGCTGAAATGCCTCCCCGCTTCCTGGTGGAGCCCTTGCGCCTTGGCGCTCATGAGTCCAGACGCAGTGCATATCCTCCATGCGGCGGAGTCTCCGGGGTATGTCGCGAATTGATGACGGTCCTTAATTTCAAACGACAAATGCCAGAGTGGTGTGGTTGTCTCCTGCTCCCCGGAATGCCCTCCGGAAAGGAGGCACCATGCTTCGAAGCACATTGAAGTCCGCGCTGGTTGCACTGGTCATCCCCAGCCTGCTGCTCACCGCCTGCGGTGAGGGATTGGAGTCGCGTCCCGCCCTGGACCCGGAGATGGCCCGAGTGCCGGCTGGCGCCCCGGTTCGCGAGGGCTACGCCTGGAACGCCGCGAGAGGGAAGCTGGTGCCAGTGAAGTACGCCGAGGTGGATGGCCTGGCCATCCTTGAGGGAGACATGGTTCTCGGCACGGTGGAGGAGATGGAGGCGCGCGTGCGCGAGGTGAAGGCCCGGGGAGGTCTCCACGCCCCGGGGGTCCAGGCCCAGGGCGTGGCCATCACCGGAGCAAACTTCCGCTGGCCCAACTCCGAGGTGCCCTACACCATCGACGCGGCTGTGCCAAACCAGGCGCGAATCATGGACGCCATCAATCACTGGCAACAGCGTACGCACCTGCGCTTTGTGCAACGCACCGTGCTTAACGCGGCGCTGTATCCGAACTATGTCAATTTCCAGACAGGCACTGGGTGCGCTGCCAACGTGGGCCGGATTGGTGGCAGGCAAGGGGTGTGGCTGGATGGCACCTGCAGCACTGGAAACATCATTCATGAAATCGGACACGCTCTGGGGCTGTGGCACGAGCAGTCGCGCGAGGACCGCAATAACTACGTGCTCGTCCGGCCCGAGAACATCATCCCGGGCTATGAGCAGAACTTCAGCCAGCAGATCGCCGACGGTGACGACATCCTCGCCTATGACTACGGCTCCATCATGCACTACCCGAGGACGGCGTTCTCGCGGAACGGGCTGCCCACCATCGAGCCGCTGGGGGGGCAGGCTATCGGGCAGCGCGATTCGCTGAGCATCACGGACGCGGCAACCGTGGCGCGTCTCTACTCGAGAACCATCTCCCTGCGTGCCTTGCGCGGCCACTACGTGGTTGCCGAGGGCGGCGGTGGCGGCGCGGTGAATGCTAATCGTGCTGGCGTTGGCCCCTGGGAGAAGTTCCAACTGGTGGACCGCAACGGGTTCGAACTGCAGACCGGCGACCTCATCCACCTGCAGACGGCCTCAGGTAACTATGTCATGGCCGTGAACGGTGGCGGCTCGGAGGTGACAGCCACCCCCACGGCGCCTGGCAACTATGAAACCTTCCGCATCTTGAAAATAGCCGGCACGGGCCTGCTCACCATCGGTACCGGAGACACCGTGGCCCTGTCGACGAACAATCTCCTCAACCCCCGCTACCTGTATGCCGATAACGGTGGCGACGGATCGGTGTATGCCGCCGGCGCCGCCGTGGGGCAATGGGAGCAGTTCACCATCACCTTCTACTGAGGGACGGGGTAGGGCCGAGGAACTCCGGGCGAGAGCAGACACGCGTCTGGGAGGGTGTGGTCGCGGGAAGTGCCGTGGCCACGCCCAGGTCCTCGTAGAGGAGGGCCGCTCCCGCCTTTGCCCATTCACTCCGTCCGCTCGGGATGTTGCTGCCTGGCGCCAGGCAGGATCAACGCGGGCTGTGCGCCGACATGAACAGAGCGATGCCGAGTGGAGCCGCATCGAGCCCCTGCTGGGCTCCAGGACTGGTCCTCGCTCGAAGCGAGGGGACCGTGACTTCATCAACGCGGTGGTGTGGCGCGTGAAGCCCGGGTTTCAGTGGCGGGACTTGCCCGAGCGGTTCGGTCACTGGAAGACGGTCTACAATCGGTTCCATCGCTGGACGAAGACAGGACGATGGGAAGCCATCTTCAAGGCGCTACGGCTCCTGGAGTCACGTGGGGCCGCCAGGGGACTGCGGAGCAAGCCCCGGAAGCTGCTCTACGAGCGTCTGGTGGATGTGCTGCCCGCTGAGGTGCTGCGCACGGAGGTCCGGCGCCTGCTCAAGGCGCGTGAAGACTGGTGAGCTGCTTCAGCACCTTGGCGATGTGATGGTTCGTTCCCACCTTGCGCCACAGGGCCGGGTTTCCAGATGTCTCCGCACCACCAGCGCATCTGAACCTCAATGTTCCCCCTGGGATTTGCAGTCGCTCTTCCAGCCAGCCCGGGCACATCTGCTCGACGGAGAACCTGTCGCCGTGAGGCGTTCCAGAGAGGAGCAGACCTCTGCTTGAGTCGTCAGCGGCTGATGCTTCCAGGTAGAACACGCCTCGCCTGTCTTTCACCGGAGCCCCCATGACCCCGCGCCGCCACTTCCTGCTGTCCGTCACGCTGGGCCTCACCCTGGGCTGTGCGGGTGCGAAGCCCACCGCGACCCCGTCCGCTGAACCTGGCGCTCTGGAGCGCGTGGCACTGGTGCATGGTGGCGCGGGGCCGTGGGCGGTCGCGGGCTATCGGATGGGCGATTACGCGCTCCAGCAACTGGGCCTGCCCCGGGGCAGCTTCAAGCTGGAGGTCATCCATCGCAGCCCGGCGAAGGTCCAATACACCTGCGTCGCGGACGGAGCAGCGGCGGCCACCGGCGCCAGCCTGGGCAAGCTCAACTTGTCGCTGGAGGCCACGCCCTCGCCGGAGGACGTCGCGACCACGTTCCGCAACCGCGACACCGGCCAGTCCCTCACGCTGCGCCCGTCCGCCAGCTTCGTGCAGCGCTTCCGCGACGTCCCTCGCGAGAAGCTGGGCGAAGCGGGCCGGGCCGTCCTCACCCTGCCAGACGCCGAAGTCTTCGAGACCGTCACGCCCTGAGCGGAACGCCGCTCAGGAGGCGACGAGCGCGATGGCCAGTGCCGGCAGCGCGCCCTGGACGATGCTGGCCGTGAGGAACTTCCGGTTGCTGCTCACCAGCACCAGCGCCGCCATCAACATGCACCCGCAGCCGAACACCACCGCTGCCACGCCCGACGCCACCGCGCCCCTGTGCACCAGCACCACGCCCACCAGCACTCCCACGGCGAGGAACAGGTTGTAGAAGCCCTGGTTGAGCGCCATTGGCTTCACCACATCCGCATCCGCCTGCGACTTCAGCCCGAAGCGCTTCCACACCTTTGGCTGCGAGAAGACGATGCTCTCCATCACGAAGAACAGCACGTGGATGAGCGCGGCGATGACCGCGAAGACCTGCGCCAGTGGCGACATGATGACTCCCCCTCCGGGGTTGGGATATTCTGAACCAGTCAGTTCCGAATTCATATTGAAACGGTCAGTTCAGAATTGTCAAGGAGGGTGACGTGGCGCGGACGCGGGCGTTCGACGAGACAGAGGCGGTGCGGGCGGCGCTGGGGGTGTTCTGGTCGCGCGGCTACGAGGCGACATCGCTGTCGGACCTGGAGGCCGCGACGGGGCTGAACCGCTCCAGCCTGTACCAGACGTTCGACAGCAAGCGCGGGCTGTTCGCGCGGGCCATCGCGCTGTACCTCCAGGAGGTCATCGGGCCCCGGCTGGGTGTCTTCGCGAAGGACGCGCCGGGCCTGGAGCAGGTGACGGAGTACTTCGAGTCGCTCGCGGCGACGATGGCCACCGCGCCGCCAGCGCTGACGCGGCGGGGCTGCCTGCTGGTGAATACGGCGACGGAGCTGGGTCCGCATGACGCGGAGGCAAAGCAGGCGGTGGAGGACTACCGGGCGCTGCTGCGAGGCCACCTGACGCGGGCCCTGGAGGGCGCGGCCCGGGCGGGCGTGCTGCCTCGCAAGACGGTGGCGCGCCGGGTGGAGCTGCTCCTGGGAGCGGTCATTGGCGTGCTCGTCACGGCGCGCGTGGACCCGGCGGCCGCGGCGAAGCTGGCCCAGGCGGCGGCGAGCGAGGTGGCGGGC